>DASXWB010000029.1:0-12857 GCA_036503915.1 Lacipirellulaceae bacterium
CGATGGATTATCCGAACGTGCAAAGCGTGCAGATCATCTTCAACATGTTCCGCCACCGGCCGGCCGAGCTGTTCTTCGCCGAGGCCAAGCGCCGCCGCGTCGGCATCCTGGCCCGGGTGCCGCTGGCCTCCGGCCTGCTCACCGGCAAGATGAAGCCCAGCACCAAGTTTGAAGATAGCGACCACCGGCAATTCAACCGCCACGGCGAAGTGTTCGACGTGGGCGAAACCTTTTCGGGCGTCGGCTATGAAACGGGATTGCGCGCGGTGGAAGAGCTAAAGGCCCTGTGCCCGCCCGGCTGGACGCTCACGCAGTTCGCCCTGCGCTGGATTCTCATGTTCGAAGCCGTCACCTGCGCGATACCTGGCGCGAAGCGGCCGGAACAGGCGGCCGATAACTGTGTCGCCGCCGACCTGCCGCCGCTCTCCGATGCGGCGATGACGGCAGTGCGACGAATCTACGATAAGCACATCCGTGCTCAAGTGCACTACCGATGGTAACTGATTTCTTCCGGCTCCCTTCACCTTGCGTGAGGGCTGGGAAGGGTAATCCGACTGCTCGAAGTCACCCCTAACCCTCCCCGTCAAGGGTAGGGAATCGGACTGAAATGAAAGAAGCATACCTGACTCCACGATGATTTGGATTTTGTACTAGCGGAACAAAGAGTCGCGTCAACGCACTTTGCGTAGGCGATTTCCCAGTTCGGATGCGTTGAGGCGCCGATGACACAACACGGGTCACAGTTTTTTGAAATCAGCTTGCATCTGCGCGCGTCGCGCAGTCTAATTGCCACTTGCAAGCAGGCCCATCTCCAACCGGCGCGGTAGATTCCGACACAGCCAGGGAGGTGACATGCAATCTCTTCTCGCCATGAACCAAAGGACGGTGGTTGACTAACGCCATTCGGAAGGCTTTCCGGCGCCGGGAATTGGCCGCTCCGCCGGAGAGCCTCCCGAATGGCGTTTTTGTTGCTGACGGTGATGTTGTCGACAGCGACGTCACATGCGCGCACTGCGCGGTGCTTACAATGCCAGCGCATTGATTTTCTTCGGCAATTTGTCGCATGTAGGCGATGTGATCCGTTGCGGTAACATTGGCGCGCTGGAGCAATGGATGCGTGCTACGTCGTTTACAAATCATCAAGAATGGCTCCCACTTTGTTCTTCGCTTCGGAGGTAATTTGCCATGAAGACACGGGCGACGACCACGAGACTTCACTTGGTAGTTTTGGCTGCGCTTGCCTGCGTAATCCTGTTAGGCGGCGATCCAGCCGCGGCGCAGCCCTTAGTGACAGGCGATCTGACGATCTATTACGACTTCGACAGTTTTACTGATGTCGTCATGGACGGTTCCGGAAACGGCTTCAATGGGAAAGTGCGAGACAGCACTCGCAATATGACGGACGAATTCGAGATTGGGCAGTTGACGACCACGGGCGTCATCTCCAACGATACGTCCAACCCGAAACGGGGAGCCGGAGCGATTCGCTTTACTCAATCGGCTGTTCCCGGGGAGCACCCTGTTTTCCTCGACATGGATGGTGGCGTCATCAAGGCAAATCACCTGTCGAAGGTGCCGAGTGCAGCCGCAACTTATGCCGCGTGGGTGAATCTCGAGCCGATCGACACCGCCAACGGCTGGAATGTGGATGCGTCGATTGTCCAAGGATCGACCGCCGGCCCGGGGCATGCCGTTCCCCACCTTCAAGCCCAAGGGGATGGCACTTTCCGTCTATCGCTCCGTGACGAATTCAGCGTCAACATCGCGAATACGGCCGGTGGTGGGTCACCCTGGTCGACCCACCCTTACACGAATCAGCCGACGATCGATGCCGACCCAAACACGCCGCCAGAACCGTGGCCCGCGAACCAATGGTTCCACCTGGCCGCAACCTATGACAAGAACGCCAATGGCGGCGCCGGCGAGTTTGCGTTGTACTACAACGGCACGAAGATTCGCGGTGGCCCAGCTAATGGTACGGCGGGCGCGGTGGACTTGGGCGCCTGGGACATTCGCGGAATTGGACAGTATTACGACGGCTTAGGGGTCGGCGCGGTCTACGACAGCGGCTCTCGCCGCTTGCACGGCTTGATGGACGAGTTGTACATCTTCACACGGGCCCTTTCGGAGAGCGAGATCCAGACGCTTGTGAACATTGCCCCCCCGGCGCGGAGGGGGATTACAACACCGACGGGCGCGTGGACGCGGCCGATTATGTGGTGTGGCGCAAAAACCCGGAAACATTCGGAGGTGACCCCGCCGGGTACAATACATGGCGGACCAACTACGGCCAGATGGCCGCCGCCGCGGGTCAATCTGCCGTGCCGGAGCCCGGTTGCTTCGCTTTAGCATTCACTTTCTTCGGGGGCATCGTGCTTCGCCGATTCCGGTGAAAGCGCGATTATTTGCATTGATGTGTGCGTCAGTCGGCGCGAACTTGGAGTTCATCCATGTGCAGTTGCCATCGCCAGAGCACCACAGACCGCGGCTTCAGCTATGTAGGGGCCGCGAGCCGAGCGGCCCACGTAGGCGAGTCTCTCCGAGACTCGCATCCGCGTCTCGGAGAGACGCGGCTACGTGAGTGTCCGCCTCGGCTCGGCGGACCTACTTCCCGACACGGTTTTACGCTTGTCGAACTGCTCGTGGTCATTGCCATCATTGGAATTCTGGTGGCGCTGCTCCTGCCGGCGATTCAAGCGGCCCGTGAGTCAGCACGACGCACACAGTGCATTAATAACCTGAAGCAGTTGGGTACTGCTTGTCAGCTGCACGTGGACACGCATGGCTTCTTTCCTTCAGGCGGTTGGGGCGACTGGTGGGTGGGTTGTCCGGATCAGGGAGCGGGCAAAAACCAGCCGGGCACCTGGACCTATCAGCTGTTGAGCTTTATTGAGGAATCGGCTCGTCGGGGCGTTGGTCAGGGTTTTAAGTGCACTGATCCCAACTCCAAGGCTGCGCTCGGACATATGATTGCCACGTCCATGGCCGTGTTCTACTGCCCCACGAGACGGGCCGCCGAGCCCTACCCCATGGGCTCTCGTCCGTACCCAAATTTGACCCCGCCCCCATATGCCGGCAAAACGGACTATGCCGGCAACATCGGTGGCGACCTAGCCAACATGGGTATGGGCACCGATGTGGGTCCGGCTAGTCTGGCAGAGGCTGCGACTTATAAATGGAAGTATTCCGGCGATTTGTTCGTCGCCTTTGTGAAGTCAAGGTTCCCAAGCTTCCATGGCTTCGATGGACTGACAGGTGTGATTTTCCAGCGCAGCGAGATCAAGATTGCCCAAATCACCGATGGTACAACCTACACATACTTGATCGGCGAGAAATGTGTGGACGCAGCTCACTACGAAGACGGCGTCCCTGGCAACGACGACCAGAGCATGTACAACGGCCACGACAGGGACAATTTGCGCGGGGCTATGGCCTGGCTGCCTGGTTTCGAAAACAAGGGCCCACCGTTATACCCGCCCAAGCCCGACACGCCCGGCGTCGAGAATGCGTGGAATTTCGGAAGCGCGCATCCTAGCGGCTGGGCAGCCGTATTCTGTGATAACTCCGTCCGATTCTTGCCGTTCGATATCGACCCGGAAGTCCACCAGAACTTCGGCAGCCGCAAGGATGGACGCGTGACGAACCTCGGCGGGCTGTAGGCAGCGTTCCGCGCGGTCCGCAATTGCGCAATCGGCTACTGCTTATCGCCAAGCTACTTGTCACGTAGCTGAATCTCAACCATGCCCGCGTCGGCTGGCTCGCCGGGAAATGGCGAGACTTCTACGCCGACCGTCGTGGCCGTGTTGAACTTTGCCGGAAGCGCCACGTTGGGCGACGTGACTTCGACGCGGTAATACCCAACTCGAATCAGCGGCGTTTGTTGGCCGGGAATCGATGGGCTTAACAACCCCTGCACCACGGTCGTGCCCTCGGCCGCCTCGATGGTTTCGCTCAAGAAAAACTCCGGAACCAGCCGAACCGTCGCGCCCACAAGCGGCCGTCCGTTATGCGTGACTCGAAACTGTTGCAATGTAAGGCCGAGCTGCCGCTCGCGATACCTCGTAAATCGCGATTCCAGTTCCTCGCGGCTGAGCTTGCCGTCGGAGTCCCCGTCGATGAAGCGGGCGCCGTATGCCAGGCCGGGAGCATCGGCCAGCTCTGTTTTGTCGATGAGCGAATCGCCGCTCTTGTCGAGTCTTTCGATGACGGCGCCGGCAAACCCGGCCGGGTCCCAATACGGGATGTTGACGCCAGATTGCTTACGGCTGCAACCAAGGAGCGACATCGCGCAGCTAGCCGCCACGAAACATGGCCACAGTCTTTTCATAACTTCATTTCAGCAAGTCAGTCTCGAGCGTTCAGCTGCAGCGTCGCAGTAACCGGGTAGTGATCTGACGGCCAGCGGCCGTCGTAGCTGGTGCGGGCGATCGATGCGGCGGTGGGCGTGAATTCGGCCGTATGCAGAATGAAGTCGATTCGTGAGCCTGCCGTGCGGCCGCTCCAAGCGCTGAATGTCGATTCCTCGCGCGTGCGTTCAGGATGAACTGTGCGGAAACTGTCGAGCAGTCGTCGCCCGGCCGCGCCCCGCGCCCCGACAAGCTCAGTGACCGCTTTTGAATCCTCGGGAGTGTTGAGGTCGCCCATCACGATCGCCGGCAGGCCTTCGGCCAGCTCGGTCAGCCGCCTTCGAACTAGCCTTGCCGATTGCTCTCGTGCCGGGACGCTGATGTGATCCCAGTGCATATTGAGCACGAAGATTTCGCGGCCCGATTTGTTGTCCGCCAGGCGAACCCAGGAGGCAACTCGTGGCACGGCGTCACGCGCGGTGTAGAACGTCGTGCCCGGCTTTTCGGGCGTCGCGCTGAGCCAAAATGAGCCGGCGTCAAGCTCGCGGAAGCGATCCTTGAGGTAATAGATGCCCGAATATTCGCCCCCGGTCTTACCGTCGTCGCGTCCGATGCCGTAGAAGTCGAACTCTCGCAGCGCATTTTGCAGATCCTCGATTTGCAAATGCCGCGCTTCCTGCACGCCCAAAATGTCGGGCAAACTCTCGCGAATCACGCGAATCACCCGCTCGCGCCGTGGATGCTTTGAATCCGTCCAGTCGTTTTCGCTCGCCTCTTCCTGCGGTCTGCCATAGCTGTAGCGGATGTTGAACGACATCACGCGGAGCTCGACCGGCTCGGCGGCGTGTTCCGCGCTCGCGACGCGCACTGCCATACCGCTCAGCAATGCGACAAGTACCAATGACCTGCGTAAAGAACGTGGGTGAGTTCCCATTATTGGTGTGCAATTCTTGCTAACCACAAAGACACAAAGTTCACCAAGAAAACACGAAATTGCCGTTGCAAATTGGCGTGCGGCTGTTTTTGAAATGGCAACTCCTTCCTTCGTGACCTTCGTGCCTTCGTGCTCTGACTCGGCTCGCTAATCCTTGCCTTCGTGGGCAACCTGCGGCCAGTACTTTTGGAAATCAAAATCGGGGCTGTTATCCAGGTCGTGACATTCCATGCACATTTGCACGACTTTGCCCTTGTCGAAGACCTGGCCTTCTTTGTTCCCCTCGTTTTCCACGACCTTCAGCCGAAGTGCGGCGCGGAGTTTTTCCAATTCCTCTTCGGTGACATCGGTTTCGCCGTTCTCGGCGGCGACGTGGCGGGCGGCCGGACCGTGGCAATTCTCGCAACCGTTGCCAACCATGTGCGGCGTTTCGGTCAGCCCCAGAAAGCCTGTTCGAAACGGAAAATACCTTTGCGGCTCCCAGCCCGTGGCGTGGCAGCTGAGACATTCGGGATCAAACTGCCGCGGTGGGTCGAGTTTCAGCAGCGTGTCCGTCGCATGGAAATGCGGCGTGTTCTCGTACACTTCGGTGGCCGAGAGGTGACAGTCGGCGCAGGCCTTGCTCCCGGCGAACCTGCCACCCGACGGATGCGTGCTGGCCTTGAGGCCCAGTCCTTCCAGCCCGAGCGTTTCCAAACGATTCTGGTATTCGATGTGCATTTCGTGAATCTCGGGCGCGTCGGGGAATCGCGAGTCGAGCGGCACGCGCTGGAAGCGGAACGGCGTCTCGCCGGCCTTGTACAAACCCACGACCGAGACATACATGCCCTTCTTGCCAACTTCGATGAGATGCGAATCGGTCCCCTCAATTTTCGCCGCTTCGTTGGGTGGCTCCTCCGCGCCGTGGGCCGTCACGACCCAATCGAATTCGCTGAATCGTCGGGCGAGATCCTGTGCCTCGTCCGGCTCGGCATGCGCGAGAAGCACCAGATGATCGCAGTTTGCCTCAAGCAACTTGGGCAGCACCTGCGGGATCGCCTGGTACGGCTCCAGCAGTTCAATCTCGGCGGTATTTTTCAGCTCGGCGATTTCTTTCTTGCCGAGCACCGAGGTGATGCCAATCTTCATGCCGCCCGCTTCGATGATCTTGTATCGCTGCGTGTAGCCGCTGTCGAAGCCGATGATTCCCACGTTGGCTGATACCAGCGGATTGGAGGCTTCATCGAGATTAATCACGATTGGCAGCAAATCCATGTGCAGGTCATGCGCGCCGAAGCCCACGGCGGCGTAACCCAGCTTGGCCAATGCGCGGTAGGCGAAGTCGGTCTTGATTTCAGCCTGAACGCCGGGCCGCTTCTCCTGGCCCCCATTGTCCATGGCGACGATCGGCCAGCCTTTGTCGCGCAACTCTTTGAGCAATGTAAAGCGGCGGCGCAGGCCGCCCTTCTGATTCTCCAACCCGGCGCAGCCGCACGGCTCCAGGTACCCGTCCTGTTCGCCGGAAAACACGAGTGCCACATCCGGTTTCGGCCAGTTGACGAAGATCTCGCCATTTGCCGCGATCGGATCGACTTGTTTTTTTTCGGGGTAGGCTTCGTCGCCTTCGTGCCCAGCGTGCTCCGAGCTACCAACCTGCGCGATCGATGCGCCGACGAAGAACATGATGGCAACGAAGGTAATCCAGCCTGCGATATGAGATTGTTTGCTCGTCATCCGATGATTAGTTCTCAAGATTTGGCTCGCGATTGCCGGCAGAAAGATGACCGCGGCAGGAACGGCCGTTAACGGCCAACAGTCATGCGGCCGGATTGCAAATTATAGTCTTTTCTTTGCATCTTGGCGCGGGCCAATTTCCTCGCCCGGAATCGCTAGCGTTCCACGGCGAAGCGCACCCCCAGTACAAGCTCCTTGACCTTGGGATGCGTAGTGCTCAAAACGACGCGCCCGGGCTCGCTTTGGGCCGTGGGCAGCCGCACCATGGGACGCGTGCCCGCCGGAACCTCGATCTCGACCGGCACGTGCATGAGCACATCGCTGAGTCGCTTCGGCTCGCCGAACGTCACCTTTAGCTCGGCCGGATCCACCGATTCAACTTTGAATTTCACGTCATTCGCACCGGCGCCACGAACGACTACGTTCAATTTCGCTCGAGCGCCTTCGCTGCTCTTCACTTTGCCGAGAGCGAGCGAGCCCTGTTCCTCGCTCCAAGTAACGCCGTAAATGCCGATATCTCCAACCACGCGGCCAATGACCGGAATGTCAACCTTTTCACCCTCCTGGAGGTTCGTGCGCAGCGACAGCCATTGGTCGAAGCGGCCGATCGGAAGCTCACCCTTAACCGTAAGCGTGATCTTCACGCCATCCTTGGCATTCGGGTTGGGCAATAGCTCGCGCTCGACCGGCTCAATTTTTACGTCGAATTTATCGCGCGTGGCCTCGTCGGAAAGCTCAGCCTGGCTGACTTTAATCTCCTCTTGGACAAGAGCCATGACGTACACCTCGACCGACTTACTCTGACCTGCGGTCACCTTGTCGAAGACAAATTCCGCCGGTTGGACGCCGGTCGCGGCGACGACTTCGCCTTCGATCGAAAGCTCGATTCGCGAGTTCAATGGGTCGTTCGTGTTGATGATCGCGGTTTGACGAAACGGACCGCTTTCAGCCTTGGCCGACCATTCCAGCTCCACGTGCGTGGTGCCGCCGGGCGGTATCGCGTCGCCCGTCACCTCGCCGAGCGTGCATTTGCACGATGTCTGGCCCACCTCGAGCCGCAGCGGCGCGTTGCCGACGTTCTTCACTTCAAAGCGATGCGACCTGGTGCGCCCACGCTCCATCGTTCCGAAATGATAATGGGGCTCGTCGATCTGGACGCGCGGCGTGTCGCCGGCGGCCGGCAGCGTTGGCGACTGCAGGTCCTGCGAAACGATCTCACCGACCTCGCTGTCGCTGATCACCCCAACGTAAGCAATTGCTGCGCCGACGAGCGTGCCGGTGAGCGCCGAAACAATCATGACGGTGAGGATGCGCATAGGGATTGGCTCCTATGCCCGCCATTTTATCGCAGGCTGAGCGCGGCGGCAATTCAGGGCGTGGCGGGTCGAGTTAACTCGAACAACAGCCCGCGGCATCGCGTAAAAAAGGATTGGTAGTCGTCGCGACGATAGTCGGGATACGTCCACTCCAGCGGCTGCCAGCTGCC
Organism: Lacipirellulaceae bacterium; assembly: GCA_036503915.1. GTDB lineage: Bacteria > Planctomycetota > Planctomycetia > Pirellulales > Lacipirellulaceae > JABDGM01. The sequence continues at coordinate 8,480 of DASXWB010000029.1, forward strand.
GGCGCGATAAGCCAAGGTCACCTCCGCGAAGATGCCGTCGCGCAGATAAATCCGGTGAGCGTGGTCCTTCGTGGATGCCAACACCAGCTTGGCCGGCGTGATATAGCCGGGATCAAGATTCAGCGGCCGCGGTTCAGCATGCCGGCCAAGAGCGGCGTACTCGGCCTCCCACGCATTGGTTTGCCGCTTGATATCCGCTAGCGCGGCCGCGTCGATCAATCGCTCAAATGCGAGAAATTGCTTCTTGAGATCAGTGCCCATCGTCGCAGTGTAGTAATTTGTCTCGGCGAAATCGAATGCATCGCTGATGAGCGCCCATGGACCGAATTGATGGGTCAATCGCTCGCGAGCCCAATCAAGCGCTTGGCCGTAGCGGCTGCTTGCGGCGATAATAAGTAGCACCGGCGGTGGCTCATGAATGGCGCCCATTGTTGCGTTTCTGACTAGTTCAATACGCCTTTGCAAACACGGCGCGGCGCTTGCTTGGCTGGCCCGTGAAAATGCACTTGCCGGGTTCGTCCTCCCCTTCGAGTGGCACGCAGCGCACGGTGACTTTGAGTTCTTTGAGCTTCTCATCCATCTCCGGTGATTCGACGAAGTGCGAGTAAGCCAGCCCGCCGTGAATTTCCGGCTGCTCGAGATTCTCCGGCGTGAAGAAAGCTTCGAAATCTTTGAGATTGTCGATCCGCACGCTGGCAGCCTCGCGTAGCGTGAGGCCGCGCTGCAGCATGCCGTGTTGGATTTCGTCCAGCGTTTTAGCGACGGTCGCGACGAGCTCGGCGCGCGTGGGCTCGAAGCGACCAGCCACATCGCGCCGGGCGAGCGAAACTTTGCCGCCGGCCACGTCACGAGGACCGATTTCCAGTCGCAGTGGAACGCCGCGCTTTACCCACTGCCATTTCTTTTCGCCCCCGCGAATATCGCGGTTGTCGATTCGCACGCGCACTGGCTCTCCAGCGAATGTTTGGGCCGCCAGCTCCTGCTCCAAACGCGCGCAGTACGCGAGCACTTCGCCGCGCTCATCATCGTTGCGATAAATTGGCATGATCACCACGTGAGCCGGCGCAAGCTTCGGCGGCAGTACCAGCCCATCGTCATCGCCGTGCGTCATGATGAGCGCACCGACGAGCCGCGTGGTCACCCCCCAGGATGTGGTCCACGCAAATTCCTCTTTGCCGTTTGCATCCTGAAATTTGATTTCTTGCGCGCGGGCGAAGTTCTGCCCCAAGAAGTGTGACGTGCCGGCTTGCACCGCTTTGCAGTCCTGCATTATGGCTTCGATGGCATACGTGCTGACCGCACCGGGGAACCGCTCGCTCGCCGTTTTCTCGCCCTTGATCACGGGCATCGCCATCGAGTGCTCGGCGAAGTCGGCGTACACGCCGAGCATGCGCAGCGTTTCTTCTCGCGCCTCGGATTCGGTGGCATGCACCGTGTGACCCTCTTGCCACAAAAACTCCGTCGTGCGCAGAAACATCCGCGTGCGCAGTTCCCAGCGCACGACGTTCGCCCACTGGTTGATGAGAATTGGCAAGTCGCGATACGACTGCACCCATCGTGCGAATGTGGCGCCAATGATCGTCTCGCTGGTCGGCCGCACGATGAGCGGCTCCTCCAACAGAGCCGAAGGCGCCGGCCTCAGGCCGCCCTTACCGTCCGACTCGAGCCGATGGTGCGTCACCACCGCGCACTCCTTGGCAAATCCTTCGACATGCTGGGCTTCCTTCTCCAGGAAGCTCATCGGGATGAATAGAGGAAAATACGCATTCTCGTGACCCGTGGCCTTGAACATGGCATCCAGCCGGCGCTGGATGTTCTCCCAAATGGCATAGCCCCACGGCTTGATCACCATGCAGCCGCGAACGTCCGAGTTCTCAGCGAGGTCCGCCGCCTTGATAACCTGTTGATACCATTCGGGGAAGTTCTCAGAGCGAGTCGGTGTGATTGCGCTTTGCGGTTGCTTGGCCATTTGAATGAGAGGTCAGAGGTCGGAGGTGAGACGTCAGTCAACGCGGTTGCGCTGATGCGGCATGTTACGATTCAAGATGCAAGGCATGCATTCTAAGGCACCGTGGCATTAGTGAGAACAGCGAGATTAACGCACATTGCGCGAGCGGTTGTGAGCCAACTAATAGTGCCATAGAATTGCATAGTTACGTTACGCGCGCGAGTGCATCAGTAGCTAACTCCTGACGCGACCTCCGACCTCCGACCTCCGACCTCCGACCTCTCCTCGATGTCCACCACGACCGACCGACGATACGTTTGCCAGCTTGGTCACAACGAGCAGATCAGCCAGATTTTCTTGGCGTCGGAAAAGCAACTGCGCCCGAACCGGAACGGCAATCTGTATCTCCAACTGCAGCTTTCCGATCGCAGCGGCGCGATTTCGGCCCGGCTTTGGAACGCCAGCGAGAACGATTACCGCGCGTTCGAAAACGGCGACTATGTGCGGGTCGACGGCAACACGCAGCTCTTCCAGGGCAACATGCAGCTCATCGCCAACTCGATTCGCCGCGCCCGGCCGGACGAAATCGTCGAGTCCGATTTTCTCGTGCTGCGATCCGATGAAATCGACAGCATGGCCACGCGGCTGTCCGAAATCTTGCGCATGATCAGCACACCGGAGCTGCGCAACCTGGCCGAGTGCTTTTTGATGGACAACGAGTTCATGGCGAAGTTCACGACCGCGCCGGCCGGCATGAAGAATCATCACGCGTACAAGGGCGGGCTCTTGGAGCACGTCGTCGGATTGATGGAGCTGGTACTCGCCGTCACCCCACGTTACCCGCGGCTCGATGTGGACAAGCTGCTTGTGGGCGCGTTTCTGCACGACGCCGCCAAAGTCGACGAGCTCAGCTACGAGCGCGAAATTGCCTACACAGACGAAGGCCAGCTGCTGGGCCACATGGTGCTCGCCATGACGATGATCGACGACAAGGTGCGCGAAGCCGAACGGCTATCGGGCGAAACGTTTCCGCGCTTCCTCGTCACCGAAATCAAGCACATGGTGATCAGCCATCACGGGGAATACGAATTCGGCAGCCCGAAGCTACCCATGACGTTGGAAGCCGTGGCCCTGCACCACCTGGACAACCTCGACGCCAAACTGGCCAGCTTCACCCAGCTCATGGTCGACTGCCCCAACGTCGAAAGCAGCTGGACGCAGTATCACACGAACTTGGGGCGCAAGCTATATAAAGGGGCGCGGATCGAGGAGCGAGCCACGAGAGAGGACTAACGCCAATTATCTTCCCTCACACGTATCTTGCTGACGCAACCTTTCTCAGTTGGGTGACGACTTCATTATTACAAGGAATCCTGCTTTCGTGGTATAATTAGAAAAGTTGGGCATTGCGACTTCGGTGTCCGTAGGAGTTTGATTATCAATTCCGCCAAGCTCGATAAGACGGCATTCCACGTCTCGGCGTTTAATCAGCCCGCGCCGGATCGTGACTATTGGCTGAAGAAAACACCGGAGGAGCGCTGGTCGGCCATGGAGTATCTGCGAGTGCTCAATTATGGAGAATCTGCGACTTCCGCCCGGCTTCAAAGACTTCTTACGGTTACTCAACTCGGAAAAGGTTGAGTATCTACTGGTCGGCGGCTACGCGGTCGGGCATTATGGATACCCGCCGGCGACCGGCGAATGGATATTTGGGTCGCTATGAGCGCGAGCAATGCGGAGAAAGTGGCGGAGGTACTACGCAAATTTGGATTTTCAAGCGCCACAGTCAAGCCCGAAATATTCGAGAAGTCAGACCAGATCATCCGCATGGGTGTCCTGCCGATTTGCATCGATGTCATCACTAGTGCGTCGGAAGTCAATTTTGCCGACTGCTTTGCGAAGCGTGGTCAGCGGTTGATTGACGGCGTGGAAGTTAACATCATCCACATCGACGACTTGAAAAAGAATAAGAAAGCAAGCGGCAGAGCCAAGGACTTGAACGATTTGGAGAAACTGCCTTAGCGAACATGAGCAGTAATTTACAACGTGCTTTACTCGAACTCGTCAACAGTCCCGATTACCAGCCGGTTAAGCCGGCGGTGATCGCCAAGAAGTTGGGGCTGGCGAATGAACGCGCGCGCGAGCTGAAGAAGATCATCAAGCAAATGGTGAAGTCCGGGGAGCTGTCGTGGGGGCCTCAACACCAGGTGTTCGCAGGCGCGACGCGATCCACGCACAAGTCCGACGGCGTGGTCGCTTCCACGACCACGAATGACCTGGGCGCCAGCGTCCGTCGTACCGCGCGAACGACCAAAACAAAACCGGCGCCCGATTCCAAGCACGTCGTCGGCACGTTCCGCCGCGCGTCGGGCGGCTTCGGCTTCGTGAGGCCGGAGGGGACGTTGAGTTCCGCTGGCCGCGACGCCGACA
>DASXWB010000030.1:0-1960 GCA_036503915.1 Lacipirellulaceae bacterium
CGCCGGTCGAGGTGAGGGACGCCGTGCCGTCCGTGGCCCTGGCGATACCGAAGTCGATCAACAGGGGCCCGTCGAGGGTGAGAAGGACGTTCGACGGCTTCACATCCCGGTGCACCAAGCCCATCTCGTGGGCGTAGTGCAAAGCCTCGGCGGCCTGGATGCCCAGCCGGGCGACTGAGCGGAAATACTCCGCGGGCCGCGACGTGTTGAGCGTCGACAGTGCAGCGACGGTTTCGATTTCGGATTGCGGATTTCGGATTGCAGATTGCGTTGACTCGCTCCCTGCTCCGAGCTCCTTGCTCCCGGCTTTTAACTGTTCCACGACTTCCGCCAAGCTGAGCCCCTCGATGAACTGCATGGCGTAGTAGTGCACGCCGCGGTCAGAGCCAACAGCGTAGACTGAAACGATGTGCGGATGATCGAGCGACGCGGCCGCCTGGGCTTCGTTTTTGAAGCGGGCCAATTGCTTGGGATCGAGCACGGCCGCCAGCGGCAGTGTCTTGAGTGCCACGCGGCGTGCGAGCGAAATCTGCTCGACCTCGTACACGACCCCCATGCCGCCGCGGCCGATCGGCCGGATGAGCCGAAAGTCGCCCAGCGTCTTCAATTCGGTGAGATTGGCCAGGCACATCTGGTCGAGCGTCTCACGCCCATCAGTCATCCCGATGGCCGCGCGATGGAGCGCTCCCACCTTGGAAAAATTCTCGCGCAGCTCGTCCGCCAGTTCCGGATGCTCAGCGACAATCGCGCTGGTATTAACCGACTCGCCGTGTTCGAGCCGTTCCAGGTAGTCGGCCAGGATCTCAGCCAGCTTTTCCGACTGGCCGGATGTGAGCTGTCCACTTCGTGCGGTCTTCGTCAAATCGCGGACAAGTTCTTGCACGGTCATTGTTGTGCCTATTGCGAAGAACAACCACGAAAGACACGAAAAACTCGAAAGCTCGTGAATCGCGTCAATCGCAGCAACGAACGTCTTTCGTGTGTTTCGCGTATTTGGTGGTTCGACGCATTACTCATTCTCTTTTGTCAGGCAGCTTCAACCGGCGAATCGCCCGGGTCCACAGCTGGCGCACCGCCATTGAGGTCTTGCCCATTCGCTGGGCGATCTTGTCGAACGGAAGTCCCTCCAGGTTTCGCAGGATGATGACTTCGCGGTAATGTTTCGGGAGCTGAGCCAACCGGTCGGCCACCTGTGCCGAATATTCGTGCTCGATCGCGGCCGCACTGGGCGAAGTGCCGCTGGCCGCCAACGCGGAATCGATTCGTCTGCTCGATTCGTCGAAGCTGGCGAAGCTCAGCCGGATGGGGCGGTCCCGCCGGACATCCCGTTTCATACTCCGTACGTGGTGCGCGTAGGCATTCACGATGCTGCGGGCAAGAATCCGGCGCAGCCACGCCAGTAGTTCACCTTCGGAGTCGCCGCGAAACGACTGGAACTGCCGCGCGGCACGCAGGAAGGTTTCCTGAACGATGTCCGACGGGCTCGCCCGAACGGATAGATGCAGGTCGATCTGCGTCCGGGCGACAACGTAGAGATAGTTCCGGTACCGCTCCAACAGTTCGCCCAAACTGACACTCTGGCCGCCGCGGGCACGGCTGAGGAGGGCACCGTATTCCTGATGTCGCCGGCCGGGCATGAATTGACCCCCCATAACGACAAGCAACGCCCCAATTGTACTGCGGCAACCGGGGCACAACAGCCAAGCTAGGTGAATAAAGGTCGTTTCCAACCGCCAGCCGCAGGCTTTCGGCAGACCGTCCACGGTCCCTTTAAGTCAGGTCAACGCGGCATGCGACGCCCACGTTGAGCCCTTTTCATACAAGACAAGAAACGTGCCGCCGTTGTGACACTCCCCATGGCTAAGATTTCTCCAAAGTCACCATTGGAGAACCAGGCCAGCAAGTCTGTCAGAATACGCCTGTGTCAGAATTGTTGGTTTTACGGCGCCTCCTCGGCGCA
>DASXWB010000031.1:0-20787 GCA_036503915.1 Lacipirellulaceae bacterium
TAGGCCGATATGAGATTTTAGAACACAACTGGATGCCAGCTTCGTTTCGTGCGGCCAAATCGACGGCGGCCGATCAAAGGCACTGAAAATGAGCCGCAGGCTGCCGGAAGGAATCGTCCCGCGCCAAAGCGTTGTATCACGCGTAACGATAATGACGACCGAGGCAATCAGTAGCCCGGACGGCGGGCACCACTGCAAAGCCGTCGTCCGTCCAGGCCACAGCGGCACAGTTATGCGTAAGCGAGCGGTTGGCGGCTCATGCCGATTTTTCCAACTCACTTGCCTGATTGAGTTTGTTGTAGAGAGTCTTCAGGCTGATGCCCAGCTCGTCGGCCGCTTTGGGCTTGTTGCCGCCGTTGCGCTCCAGGGCCTGATAGATGGCGTGCATTTCGAGGTCGCGAAGCGAAATCGGCCCGGGGCGATTGGCTGCGGCGCCGGTGAGTTGGCGCCGGTTGAAGTGGGCCGGCAGAAAATCAGCGGTAATCGGCCCGTCCTCCTCGCAAAGAATCGTGGCATGCTCCAACACATTGGCCAACTCGCGGACGTTGCCTGGCCAGATATGCAATTTTAGTGCTTCAATTGCATCCTCGGCGATCTGCCGGCGGCCCGGCGTCGAGCGACCGCGAAATCGAGCGAGAAGATGCTCGGCAATTTCCGGAATGTCATCGAGCCGATCGCGGAGCGGCGGCAAAAAAATCTCGAACGTGTTGATGCGGTACATGAGGTCTTCGCGGAATTCACCGGCGGCGACCATCTCCGGCAAGTCGCGGTGAGTGGCGCAAACGACGCGCACGTCTACGTTAAGCGATTTGTTTTCGCCAACGCGGCGAATCTCGCGGCTCTCCAGTACTCGCAGCAATTTGGCCTGCATCGCCTTAGGTAATTCGCCAATCTCGTCCAGGAAAATCGTCCCGCCGTTCGCGACCTCAAACAATCCTACGCGGTGTTCATCTGCGCCTGTGAAAGCCCCTTTGCGATGGCCGAAAAGCTCGCTTTCGATGAGCGTTTCGGGGAGTGCGCCGCAGTTGATGGCCACGAAAGGCTCGCCGGCTCGCGCGCTCTCGTCATGCACGGCGCGCGCAACCAGCTCTTTGCCGGTGCCCGTTTCACCCAAGATCAGTACGGTGGAGTGCGTTGGGGCAACCTTGGCGATTAAAGTGCGAACTCGCTCCATGCCGGCTGAACTGCCGACAAGGCGCAAATTGCCTTCAATGCGATCCAACCTTCGCTTCAGCGCCCGATATTGCTGCGTGAGCTTGCGTTTTTCCTGGACGCGGCGCAGCATGGCCTCGATTTCGACCAGCTTGCATGGTTTCGTTAGATAGTCGAAAGCACCGTGCCGCAGGGCGGCGATTGCCGTTTCGAGCGACGACTTGCCGGTGAGCACAACGGCGTCGGCATCCGGGTTTAGCTCCTTGGCCTTGGCAATCACGTCGATGCCGCCCAGGCCGGGCATGTCGAGATCCACGAGCAGACAATCGAATGATTCTTTCTCGAGCGCAGCCGCCGCCGTAAGGCCATCGGGACAGACGGTCACACGGTGTCCCATCCGCGGGATTTCGAGCTTCATCAACTCCTGAAGCGAGCGTTCGTCGTCTGCAAACAAAAGGGCGAGGCCCTTGGCCTCGGCAGACGCGTCAGTGGAGTGCAGTTTGGCGGTTGTCATGGTCGGTTTGATTGGTGAGTAGGTGAGTAAGTGAGCAGGGAACGCAGTGAATCAGCCTCTAGCGGACGCGCGCAGCAGTAGTCGTAGTACAGAGTACTCAGCACTCCGTACTTCGGCCGTTATGGGGGGATAGAGGACTTACTGCAATGAGCACGCATCTAACACCACCTCACTTACTCACTCTTCTCATCACGCCGCCACCGGCGCCCGCTGGCGGCGCGAGACCGGTTGACGGAGTGGGATCGTTACGGTGAACTTTGCACCTTTGCCGAGGCCGGCGCTGTGGGCCACGATGTGGCCATGATGCTCTTCAACGATACGGTACGTGATCGACAGTCCCAGGCCCGTGCCCTGCCCTCCGCGACGCCGCGTGAAGAACGGCTCGAACAAGTGCTGAATCACGTCCTCAGTCATTCCACAGCCGTTGTCCTCGACGACAATTTTGGCGTCTGCATTGTTTGAATTCACAGCGACGCGAACTGTTCCGCCCGGCTCGACGCTATCCAGGCCGTTGGTAATCAGGTTCAGCATCACCTGTTTTATTTCCTGCGGACAGACCTCGGCAATCACTGGCTCGCCACCGGTCAGCACGATGTTCTTGTTCTGGTACTTGCCCAGGTGGCGAATCATTTCGATCACGCCGCTCACCAACTCGCGCAAGTCAGCATGATGCCGCTCCGTGTCGCCCATGCGGGAGAAGTCGAGCAGCTTTTCGGTGATCTGCTTGCAGCGAAAGGCTTCCTTCTGGATCATCTCGAGGTAGCTGCGCACCACGTCGCGCTCGGCGGCGTTTGCCTCGCTGGATTCATTGAGCAGCGCGGCCAGCCGGCCTTCCAACGATTCGCTGCACATGACGATCGATGCCAGCGGATTATTGATTTCGTGGGCCACGCCGGCAGCCAGAAAGCCGACGCTCGCCAACTGCTCGCTGCGCACAACCTGCTTGGTGCGCTCGCGGACCTGGCAATCGAGGTCGTCGCGGATTTCCTGGAACCGCGCGGTCATCGCGTTCATGGCTTCGGCCAGCTCGCGCATCTCGTCGTCGGATTCGAGGCAGATGCGGTGGTCGAATTTTCCAGCGGCCACTTCACGCGAGCCGCGAACGAGCGTGGCCAGCGGCCTGGCGATCCATTTGCGGAACAATTGCACCGCCGCGGCCAACAGTAGCGTCGCCACGGCTGCCGTGATCCACGCCAGAGGAATCGCAATTCGATATTGTGTCTTGACCTCGTTGGCCAAAGCATGCAGCCGGGCGTGGAGATGGCTGGGCAATTCGGCGGCCAGCTCGCGCAGCGTCTCAACGTCCTCGCGGAGCTTGCTGATCGTCGCATCGGTTGCGAGGAACCATCCAACGCCGTCATCATCATCCTGCTTCTCGATGCGCGCGATGACCTTATCGATTTCCTCTAAAGTTTCGCGTTCGCGGCGGTCGTCGCCGATGCGCGTATCCGTGCGCATGCGGTTGCCGTCGAGCTGGGCGCGATATTTCTCCAGCGTTTGACGGAACAGCTCGAATTTGGTGCGATACAGCTCGCGTAGCAAGTCCGGATCCCAAGGCTTTTGATCGGGCGAGCTGGCAAGCGGCATCACGCCGCCCGGCGCGTAGTCGAGCCGTTCCTCAACCTGGCTAAGAATCACGCGAAGGTTGGCCACGTGCTGGCTCAGCTCGTTCGCCAGCGGCAATTCATTCGAACGGGCGCTTAAGCTCTTCACGAGCCCGCGGTAGGCGTAGAGGCCGTAATAGGCGCTGCCGAACAGCGTCAGCACCGAGACGGCTAACAGTCCCAGCCCTAGCTGCAGCTTGTTCCGAATCGGCCAGTGTGAAAAGAGCACGTGCGCATTCCTTGTCGCGCGCGATCAGCTGTTTCTGTCGACGAAACCGGTTCCCGCCGGGCGCGAGACTTTAACAAACACCAGCGACGGGCGGAAGACGGAGGGCGCACAGTAGGGCGGGGTGCTTGCACCCGCCGCGACTTCTGGCGAGTGCGAGCACCCGCCCTACGATCAGTAACGATTCACGCGGCGCAGCAGCCAGATACCTGCCAGCGCCAGCAGCACGTTGCCGAGCCAGACAGATTGCGGCGGAAATACGCCGTCTTTGGCCTGATCGACGCTCACCGCCAGCAGTGGATAATAAACCACCAGGATTGGCAGAAAGCAGATGAAGAAGCTGGCGATGAATTCGCTGAATCGCATCCACACGGCCACCGGCACGCCGACAATCACGAAACAAAGGCAGCTAAAGCCGTTTGCCCATCGTCGCCAAGGCTCGGTGTGCAGCCGATGCAGCCGAACGTTTGCTGCCTGCAGCTGCTGCTCGTGCGGTTTCCAGGCGGGCTGCGAAAGGGCCTCGAAATCACCGCTCAAGAGTCCGAGCGCCGCTTGCGCCGTCATGCTCTGGTTGATTCGGGCGACAAGCTCTTCCTGTTCGGCGACCGCCTCGCGAATCTCCGCCAGGGCGTAGTTTGATGGGCTACGTGTTTTGGCGGTAGCTCCGCTCAATTCGTCCAGCGGCACGGGATATTCAATTTCCTCAGGTAGCGTCGCAGTGGCATTTCTCAGCTCGGCCTCGACGTTGCGAAATCGCACAAGTAGTATGTTTTCGTCCAGCAAAAGGCGAAGCTCAGCCTCGTCGGCGGACACCGTGGTAGCGCGCCCGCGGCCCGACGATTGGATGATAAGCGTGGGCCAGATAAGCCGGCGCCCTTCGACGTCGCGCACCGTCATGTTGAACTTGCCCATGTTGAAGCTATGGCGCATCTCGAGCTGGCGATAGGCGATCTCTTCGATGCACTCGAGCGCAACGCGCGCCGCGCCAAGCCTTCCCCAACTGACTGCGATGTCATTCAGCACGACCCCGATAAAACTCATCAGCGTGGCGACGATAAGCGTCGGCCAAACCAATACCATGGGAGATATGCCGAGCGACTTTATCGCCACGAATTCGTTATAGGAGGCTATTCGGCCGTAAACGCTGGTGGTCGCCAAGAGCATCGTGCCGGGTACCGCGAACTGCATGGCTTGCGGCAACAGATACGGCGCGACGCGCAGCAGCGGCCCGAGCCCGAAGTTCTTATCTACCGCCTCCTTGCCCATCAGAAAGACAAAGATGATCGCGGTCAGGCCGGTGAGCGTCAGCAGAAAGACCTTGAGCAGATCCATCAGTACGTAGCGGGAGAGAATGCGCATTTGGCCGCAGAATAGCAGCCGCAAGCTGCAACGCAAACGACAATTAATTAGTAATACGAGGTGCTAGCATTCGTGTGATAGCCGGCCCATTTTGGGTCGGCAGAGTTGACGGCACGAGTGAAGGAGCGTGTCTCTTTGCGCTCCCGGGCCAAGTTGCCACGGCGACTCGCTGCGGCGAGATGGCCCGGCGATTTGACTTCCGGGCCAAGATGGCCCGGCTATATATGCGAGCCGCAAATCAAACGGCGCTCGAATCGCCGTCGACTGTGGGCCGCTTTTCGCGAAGTTGCCGCATCATTTCGCGAATGGCCTGGCAGTACTGTCGAATTGCATCGGCGTGGTCGCCTTTCTCAGCGGAAGCCGCCGCAGCAGCGCACTGGTTATCAAACGGCTGCCAGTCGACAGTCCACTCGCCCGCGTCTTTCTCCGGCAAGGCGCGGAGCTTGGCGGCGATATCAGCAAGAGATGCGACTACCCTTTCGTTCGGCGCACATTCGGCCTTGCGATACGGTCCGTTTCCATACGGTCCGCCCAGCGGGCGAACTTGGGGACACCCTGCCAGCGCCGATGCGCGAAACGCAATTGCCGACGCAACGGCAACTATTAGCGACACGGCCATGATCACCGCGCCTGGCCACATCTGGTGCCATAAAAAATAGGCCAACACGCCCAGGCATGCGCCTGCGATGATCCAAAGCGGCGCCGCGTGAAGCCGCCAGTCAACAGGCGCGGTCTGCGGCGCGTTGATCTCGGCGGGAGCGATCTTGGATGGAACCTCGCCGTCGACATGCACTATGATCACGGAGATGTTATCCGGCCCGCCGCGAAGGTTGGCGAGATCCACAAGCGTTTCCGCCGCTTCCTCGGGCGAGAGGCATTGTAGAATGGCGCCCAGCTCTTCGTCGGTGATCGGGCCGCTCAGACCATCGCTACACAAGAGGAATACGTCCCCGGCCGCCGCGTTGTAAGGGCCCTCCAGGTCGACGTGGACCGTGGAATGCGGTCCCAATGAGCGCGTGATCACGTTCTTGGGAATGTAGGCCGGGACATCGTCTTGCGACATCTGGCCGGCGGCGGCCATTTCCCACACCAGGCTGTGATCGAACGTAAGCTGCTCCAATACGTGCCCGCGCAGACGATAGACGCGGCTGTCGCCGATGTGGGCCACAAGCGCGCCTTGCGGCAGCAGCACCAGGCAACTGCACGTCGTGCCCATCCCTTGAAAACCGATGCTGCTCTGGCCTTTGGTGTGGATCGCTGTGTTGGCATCGCGAATCGCCTGCCGCAACGCGGCCGGCGGATAGAGCTCGCGCAGCTTGAAATACAAATGCGGAATGTTGTCGACGGCCAGTTTGCTGGCCAGCTCGCCGGCCGCATGCGCTCCCATTCCGTCGGCGACCATGAGCAGGTGCCCGCGCTCGGCCCAGGTCGCCACGTCGTCGGCAATCATCACCGCCAAAGCGTCCTGATTGTTCGCGCGGCGCATGCCCATGTCAGTCACTGAAGCGTGCTTCAGCCGGAACGTGGGACAGACGGAGCCATTATTGAGAGACATGCGGCGAGCAGCGCAGGCGGCGAAACCAGCTAGCAATGGCGTCGTGGAGACTAGCATCTCCAATCTATCCATTCTAGTCCCTCGATCGGCGCGGGAAAACGCCCACACTTGCTGCATTTAGCCGCCGAGCTTGCTCGGTGATAAGGCGCGGACAATTGTTCTTGCTTTCCAAATTAGGGCTGGTTGCTACTTGGCGCCGTTTCTATACTTCGCCCGATTTTGAACTCGTCTGAGCTGTGTTAATGCATTGTTTTTCCGACGCCAATCGCGTTTGTTTCGAGCGCCCGAAGCAGCCGCACCTGCGCCGACTGTGGCTCCTGCTGCTGGCCATTCTGATGCTCACGCCCGGCGGATGCGTGCGTCGCAGGTTGAATGTGCACTCCAATCCGCCCGGCGCGCTGGTGTACGTCGATAACCAGCAAATCGGCACGACACCATGCTCAGTTGATTTCACGTACTATGGCACGCGCGAGATTCGGCTCGTGAAACCCGGTTACGAAACACTCACTGTGAATCAGCCGATCCCGACGCCGTGGTATGAAATTCCGCCGCTGGATTTCTTCAGCGAGAACTTGGCGATGACCAAGATACGCGACAACCGCACGGTAGCCTTCAATCTTGCCCCGCAACTGATCGTGCCGAACGAGCAACTACTGGACCGCGCGAACCAACTGCGGCAAGACACGCAGCAATTTCCGGTTGCCCCGGCGGGCGTCACCGGCCCTGCGCCGTTGCCTCCGGCAATCATTTCACCTGGTCCGCCGCCACAGACCGCTCCGCCGTTTGGCGCGACGCAGCCTATCCAGAATCCATAGCGACGTCTGGGGCGTTGTCCCAGGCATGCTATGGTCCACCTTTGTGGTTCTGGACCGAGACTCTCGACTCTCGACCCTCGGCTCATTTAATCGGGCTGGGATTCAAGCCGCCGGTGATGACGCGACCGGGCTCGCGGGCGACTTTGTCCATGAAGATCCGAGCATCGTTCACCACGGGCCGCAAACGCAACGTGATGTCGTTCACCTGCAGCACGACCTGATTGGCATTGTGAATGAGCCGGTTCAAGTTCTCGTAAACCTGGCGGTCGTGGATCAATTGGCCCAGTGTCCCCTCACGACTGCTGAGGGCCTGCGTGAAGACGTTCAGCTCCTCGACCATTCGATCCAGCCCTTCGGTCGTCTCCAAAATCGAATTGACAATGCGCGGGCCGTTTTGACCGAGCGGCTCGGTGAATCCTTCGAGATCGCGGAAGTTTTTGTTGGCCGAGTCCAGCACCACCCGGAACTCTTGCATCGTGACGCGGAAGTCGCGCACGGCATCGGGTAGCTCGTTAAGCGCCTGCTTGAGGCGCTCACGCGTCGTCGGAACCTGAATCACGACCTCCGCCTCGTCCGGCTGTTGAAAATTGATGAGCGAAGTGGCGGTGTTTGTCACCGGCCGAGCACCTTGGTTCGCCGGTACGCCTTGCGTCGCCGGCGGTACTCGTCGAGTGGCTGGCTCATCCAGCAGGTTCTCGCCTAGTATTTCGTTGAACGCGGCTGCCGCGTTGCCCAGCTCGTTCATGGCGCGCTCCGTCGAGTCCAACAGCCGCTTAATTCGCCCCTCCTCCGTTTCGCTGCCGAACGCTTCGTCTACCCGCCCCGCGACGTCGGCTACCTCGTTGCCGGCGCGCGCCAAGGCCTGCATCGTCTGCTGGACGTCGTCCTGCAAATCGCCCAGTTTGGCGATTGAATCAAACGGATTGGGATCGACCACCCCGGGGATTGTCGCCCCGTCAGCAAGCTGTTGCGGCGGCGTGGCCGTGGGCTCAGTCACGAAATCGATAGTCGCATCGCCGAGAACCGAGGTGCGCACGTGAGGCACGTGGCTTGTAAGGAGCCGCCGGTCGCCGTCGATGTCGACCTTCACAACCACGCCGTCATCGAGGTCCTCGATCTCGCTCACGCGGCCGATCAACAGCCCGTTTTTTCGCACCGGCGTATTCAGGCCGACGCCGGGCGCCTGCCGGAGCTGGATGGCGATTCTGTATGAGTCGAGGCCCCAAGGCAGCAAGTCCCTTGGAATCGGGCCGTTGAGAGTCGCCAGAATTGATCCGATGATGAGCGTGGCCAGCATCACCACGCCAACTCGGAATTGCATTTGTCGTTCGTTCATGAGAAAGCTTTTAGCTATTCGCTGTTAGCCACTTCATTGTTACACGTTGTATCCTAGAAGCTAATAGCTTGCAGCTAAGAGCTAACAGCTTCCGTCTGCATCTCTTCGAGTCGTTCGCCCGCCTCCCCGCGCACGAACTGGGAGACGCGCTTGTCCTTCGATTGCATTATTTCCTGCGGCGTGCCGTCGAAAATGATTTGGGGCTCGTCCGGCTCGAGGCGCGATAGGGGGTACAGCATCACGATACGGTCGGCCACCTTGAGCGCCGTTTTCATGTCATGCGTGACGACAATGCTTGTCACGGGCTCGTCACTGCGCGTGCGCAAGATAAGCTCGTTGATCACGTCGCTCATGATCGGATCCAGGCCTGTGGTGGGCTCATCATACAGCAGCACCTCGGGACACATGGCAAGCGCCCGGGCCAGGCCCACGCGCTTTCGCATTCCGCCCGAAAGCTGCGCTGGGCGCTTCGAAAGCACGCTTGGCGGCAGGCCCACCTGGTTAATCCGCTGACGCACGGTCTTTTCGGCTTCGCGGAGGGGTGAGCGACGGTTTACCCGCAGTGGAAAGGCGATGTTTTCGGCCACGGTCATGCTGTCGAACAGGGCCGCGTTTTGAAACACGAAGCCGAACCGGGCGCGCAGCGGAGTCATCTGTTTTTCGCTCAACTCGTCGATGCGCTGGCCGTCGAAAACTACATGTCCGCCGGTCGGTTGAAGTAATCCGAGGATGATTTTCAGCAGCACCGTCTTGCCGCAGCCGCTTTCGCCGATGATCGCCAGTGTTTGTTGGCGAGGAACTGTGAGATTGATATCGCGCAGCACGTGTTGACGGCCGAAGGCAATGCTCAGGTCGTGCAGCACGATGAGGGCGGTTTCGGTTGGCGTTGTGCTGCCCTTCGTGGATGCCATAATTCACTTCGCGTTTCGTGTGGGCGCAAATCGAACTTACAACGCCTCCGGCCAAATCATATTTTGCACGTTATCAAGCGCAATACTCAGCACCAAATCGAGTATGATGATGATTACGAACGACAGCACGAAGGCCGCGGTTGCAGCGCGACCAACGCCTTCGGCACCGGGCGCGCAGTTGAAACCTCGATAACAGCTCACCAATGCAATTGTGGCGCCGAAGAACACGCTCTTGAAGATGCCATAGAACAAGTCCCAGTTGTCGACGAACTGCTGCGAATTGTTCCAATAATGGTACGAATCGATGCCGAAGACCTGTACGCTATACAGCCAGCCGCCCACCACGCCCATGAAGATGGCCATAATCGTCAGCGATGGGATCATGAGCAGGCAGCCTAAAAAACGTGGCACCACCAGGTGCTGAATTGGATTGGCGCCCATGGATGTCATCGCGTCGATTTGCTCGGTGACGCGCATCGTGCCGATCTCGGCTGCGATGGCGCTGCCGACTCGGCCAGCAAGCATTGTGGCCGCAAGAACCGGTCCCAGCTCCCGGCACATCGACAGGTTGATTAAAGCGCCCAGCCGCGTCTCGAACCCAAATTGCTTGAACTGCGCGTAGGTCTGGACGGCCAGCACCATGCCGATGAACGTGCCGGTTAGCGCGACCACTGGCAGACTCAGAACGCCAATGTTGTAAAAAGCGGGGATGAGCGTTTCGCGCCGTGGCAATCGCGTAAGCAGCCAGGAAAAAGTGCGGGCTGCAAAGATCGTCATGTCGCCGACGATCTCGATCCAGCGAATCAGGACTGCACCCAGATCGGCGATCGAATCGGCGATGGCTTTCGACAGCCCACCGCGCGGTTCGTCGTTCAATCTCGAATTGGCGGAAGTGCTGGACATGGGGGAGCCGTAGGTCAGCCTTTCCAGGCTGACGCCGTACTTCGTCAGGCTGGAAAGCCCGACCTACGCTTGGCGCGTACCGCCCCCCTGGCGTACGCCACTAGGTGTCGGCGTGGCAAACCCTGTCACTTAAATAAAGTTTATGGTCGAATAGCCGCGGGTGAAGGCGGCGAATGCACTGCTGGCGGATTCCAGCGTAGGACGGACAATCCTGTCCGTCGCTTAAAAAATCTGGAGAGACGGACAGGATTGTCCGTCCACATGGGAATTCCTTTGACCTCGGCCGACCTGATACGTCTCTCATTACTAGCAAAGCCGGGCGAGAACCGAACACCGCTTGCCGCTCTGGAGCTACCACTGCGCGCTCGCGCGAGGACCGAGCCCACGGTGACGTTATCCTCATTCGATGCGCCCGAAGAGCACCTGGGCACGGTGTACCGTTACGCGCTGCGATTGACTGGAAAAACTGACTTGGCCGAAGACCTGGCTCAAGAGACTTTGCTGCGCGCTTGGCGGAGCAGAGCCAAACTGCGGGATGAGCGCGTCGCACGCGTGTGGTTATTGAGAATCGCCACTAATTTGTGGACGGACGAGTTGCGGCGGGGAAAGTTTCGGCCGCGCGTTTTGGAAAGCGAGCCGCTGTCTCCCGGACCGACTCCGGGAACCGTCGCAAATGGGATGGAGAACGTAAAGCGGGCCCTGGCGGCCATGGACCAGTTACCCGAGCGGCAAAGGCAGGTGCTGTTTTTGATCAGTTGCGAAGGATTATCGCAATGCGACGTAAGTGAAGTGCTTGGCATCTCGCTAACGGCGGTAAAGGCCAACTTATCGCTGGCGCGCAAGGAAATGCGGCGCCGGCTGAGCGACGTTTATGATGAAGTATGCGGCCAGCGGCCGTGTCGAGAGATGCAATGAGCGTTGAGTGCGAAAACCTGGATCCATACCTGGCACACGACTTGTCGCCCGACGACAGTGATCGTTATGAAGCGCACCTCCACGCGTGCGATGCGTGCCGCGAGGCGATCAGCGAGCAGCGCTGGATTGACGCGCTCCTCGGCTCTCCGGAGCGGCTCGAGCTCGAACGTGTGTCGCCGGCGCTTGCCGGATCCGTGCGAGATTCAATTCTGTCGCGCCGCCGGCGAGCGCGGCTCGTCGCTTGCGGTTTAGCTGCGGCGGCGATGTTCGTTATCGCCGTCGGTTGGACGGCCGTGCTCAATCGGCAAGCGACAGGACCGGCCCTCAATCAAATTGCC
Organism: Lacipirellulaceae bacterium; assembly: GCA_036503915.1. GTDB lineage: Bacteria > Planctomycetota > Planctomycetia > Pirellulales > Lacipirellulaceae > JABDGM01. The sequence continues at coordinate 11,629 of DASXWB010000031.1, forward strand.
GGCACGACGTTGCCAGATAACGAACTATCCCCTAGTCCCTCCCTAAGAACGAGGGGGACTGCGGAAGCGCCGCGAGCTGTTTTCGTTGGCGGGACTGATGTGATTACCGTGCCTGTCCCGTCGCGGCATCCGAATGTCACGATCGTTCGTGTGTATCCGACATATCAATCAAGCTTGGCGCCACAGTCCCCGAGCGATGAATCGGACGCCGATATTTTCAATGGAGGTTAAACATGGGCAAACTTTCAAAAATCCAGCGTTTTGGAACGTGTAGACTTTGTGCCATTGTAATCGTTAGCACGTTTTTCACAGCTTCGGCATTCGGCCAGGAGCCTGCCGATCAGGAGAAAAAAGACGACATCGATGCGCGGTCACTGCTTTCGGATGGCGATAAGGCCGTGTTCAAAGCGTTGCATGAGCAACGAAAAATGGCCGAAGAGCAACGTATCGAGGCGACTGCGCAGCTTCGCAAAGCACTTGTGGAGCTCGAAAAGCTGCGTCGTGCACCGGCCGAAGCCGCGGCTGAGCGCGACAGAATGCAGGCGCAGCTTGAGATGGCCCGCGCCCAGCTTGCCGACCTTGCGGCAAGGCAGAAGCAAGCAGATCGAATCCAATCTGAGGCGCTGCCGGAAGACACGATACTTAGAATCTATCAGTTGCAGCATGTTAAGCCACAAAACCTTGCCGCGGTTCTGGCTCCCATCTTTCGCAACAACGCGCCGCGCATCGCCGTGGAGGAGCGGGCAAACGCATTGGTGGTGGCCGGCAATGAACAACAGCTTTCCATTATCGAAGAATTGGCCAGAACGCTCGACCGACCAGCTCCCGAAGCGGAATCGCAAAACGCCGGGGAAACGCTTCAAGTTCGAATTGTTTGGCTGCTGGACATTAACGATGGCATGGAGCCCACTGACAAATTGGTGAGTCCGCAGGTCATCGAGGCGCTCGGCGAGCTTGGATTCGAGCATCCGAGGGTCGTCTGCCAGCAGGTCACGACATTGACCTTGGGCGAGGACGAGAATCGCCGCGGAAGATTCAATTTCATGGTGCCCGTGCTGATCCAATCCCATCCATGGCAACTCGAAGGTCAGGGTGAAATCGTGCCGATTGCCGGCCAGCGGTTCAATTTGAAGTTCGATTTGCGCTTCCACCAGGTTGTGTCACAAGGCGGCGGTGGCAGAGGCGGGCAGATCCAGCAAGGGCAGCTTGGCGGGTCAATTTACACCCCGCTCGGTCACTATACCGTGATGGGAACCACGACATTTGTCGCGCAGGCACCTGCTCCCTTGCCCGACGACAGTCAACCGGGAGACGTCGGAACAGGCGGCGTCGTTCAGAATCAGCACCTTTCGGCGTTTGTCGTTTATCTCGACCGCGCCCGCGAATTCCCGGCCGAAAAGGCGCAACCTGAAGACCGGAATGATGCGCGCCGCCGATAGGACATTGCCGTAGGGCGGGTACTCGGACCCGCCCTACTTGGATTCCATCAAAAACGTGACCAAGTCGCGCAGATCGGCGATCGAAATTAGCTTTTCCAGACCGCTGGGCATGATCGAGGTGGCCGTCGCCTCGCGGACTTCGATCGTTTTGCTTTCCAGCAGAAAGCGCTCGCCGGTCGAATTGACGTATTCCTCCGATCCGTCGTCCCCCCCTTCGTGCATGCGCAGACCCGTGTGTGTCTTCCCATCGTCCGTGACGAGCAGCCATGGCTGACAATGCGGAGCGATTTCTTGATCCGGATCGAGAATCGAGGCGATAAGCTTTTCACGCGTGCTGCTCTTTGCAATGCTCGTCAGGTCCGGGCCGATGCGTCCGCCGCGTCCGCTATGCTCATGGCACACGCCGCAGCGCGCGGCCACAGGGCTAAAGAACAGTCGCTGACCGGATTGCACGTCTCCCGGTTCGTTCAGTAATTTGCTCCACGCTGCCAAGTCGTCGGCCCGTGGTTTCTTTTCCCGCTGAACCGGATGCAGACCGCTCAAGCGCAGTGCCCGCTCGGCTTCGCGCGCTACTGTTTCGTTGTTAGCTCTGGCCAGTGATTCAAGCAATTCCTTATGCTTTTCAGCCGCGGCGGAAAGGCCCATGACGGCCTCGGCGCGGATTTCTTCGTATTCCCCTTCGTCGCCGGCAACTGCCGCGAGCAGTTCAAAGCGGTCGCTCTTTGTGCGCTGGGAGAGCGATCGAATGGCCGCCAAACGCAGGGGGCGATGCTTGGATTTCAAGTACCTTGTCAGTTGCTCGACGGTCAAGTATTCGTTGTCGGGCGACAATAGCCCGAGCGCGAGGGTATGCGTGTCGGACGAACGCTTGGTATTTTGCAGCTCACGAACGAGCAGCTCGTCGGCAATGTCGCGGCCGCGCATTTCCGGCTCATTATCGAGCCAGTCGATCGCCGCCAGTACGGCAAGGTAGTAGCGCGCATCTGGCTGTGGACCATCGAGAAGTCTGGCCACTTCATCACGAAGTGATATGATCCGGTCGTCGGCAATCCAGCGCACCGCGAAGAGACGTATGTCCGGCGAGATGTCATTCAAAGCCGCGCGCAGAATGGACTCAGCCTTCTGGGTACCGCGTAGGCGCCACGCTTCTAAAATCGCAAGCCTTTCCTTGAAATTTTTGGCAATCTCAGCAAGGTGCGAACTGTATTCGTCCCAGTCGTCATACCGCGAAAAGCCCCAATTGCTTTGTGCCCGCGCGAACGGGTCGGCCGACCGCGAACCAATAAGGCTGCCGGATAAGCTATCGGCCCGTGCATGTCGGCCATGCTTCGTTCGCGGCGAAAACGTCGCCTTGATTTCTTCCTCTGGCAGTATCAGCCGCCAGATGCGGCCCCGGCCGTGTACCGGATAATCGCGCAGCACCCAGTCTCCGATGTACAAAGAGCCGTCGGGGGCGACCGCCATGCCAGTTGGCCGGAAGTCGGCGTCGCCTTGGACGACAACTTCGCGCGTTGCCCCAAAAGATGCGCCGCGAGGTGTCAATTGATAACGTTCGATGCGGTGGTCGCCCCAGCTCGTGACCCACAAACTGCCGGCATGATCAACGATCGCGGTCGGAGCCTCGCCTGTGCCACAAACCATGGGGAGCGTCCCCGGCAGCTCGCCGTTCCAGCATTGCAACGGGTGCGTGCCGGCGCGGCCGTATTGGTAGAGATATCCGTAGTCGCCGCCCTCCACGACATGCAGCAACCGGCATGGCGGGCTGGCGTCCGGGTCGTTATCCACGGCGAAGATTCGGCCGTCAGGCAGAATGCACAGGCTAAACGGGTTCCACACGCCGCGGGCGAAATGCTCGATGTTCTTTCCGTCCACAGAACAACGGAAGAAGCCGTCGAGGCCGCCGGTTGCGACAATTTCCTTGCCATCCGAGCCGATAAGGCGAAAAGGCAAACCGTGGTTTTCACCCAGGCCGATAATGAGTGAGCCATCGGGAGCAAAGTCGATGCCGCCCAGCGCGTTGTGCGGATAGTCGTCCTCAGTTTCCAATCGCAAAAGTACATCCTGCCCGTCGGCAATGCCATCATCGTTTGTGTCGCGTAGCAGAAGCAAGCGGCCGCGCTCCACGAGATAGACCGCGCCATCCTCGCGCACCAGCACATTCATGGCGTGCCGGAAGCCCTCGGCAAACGTGCTCCAGCGGTGGAGCCGGCCGTCGCCGTCGGAATCGGCCAGCATTCGCAGCCGGTCGCGTTCAGGCCCTTTGTATTCGTCTGGATCCTGATGCGTGTGGGATTCAACGACCAGCAGCCGGCCTTGTCGATCGAACGCCATGCCGATGGGCGTGACGATCTCCGGCTCCGCGGCGACAAGTTCGAGCCGGTATTTGTCGTTTGTGACGCGCGGCGGAGCCGCATTCGTCTCGGAAGACAAGAGGGCCACGTATGCCAAAACGGCGATGAATTTCGCGTTATGCATTTTCATGGTTGCCACTTTACCACGAATCAACGAAAAGTGCCGGCGCAAAAAATTAGCCCCCGGCCAATGGCCGGGGGCTAAATGATCTTACAGTGATCACTCGTGCTTATGAACCAGCACTGTCGGGGGCACTTTCGCCGCCAGTTGCCGCGCCGGCGCCTACCGGCTCCGGCTCAGGCTGGCCCTTCGTGGAGCGGCCCTCGAACACGAGCTGTTTCTTGTCGCCGACTTTCTTGACCTCGACGCGCACGACGTCCTTGCCGGCAAATTCGCCTTTGAGGAGTTCCTCGGCCAGCGGGTCTTCAACGAACGTCTCGATCGCTCGCCGCAACGGGCGGGCGCCGTAGTCGGTGTTCGAGCCCTTCTTCACAAGGAATTCCTTGGCTTCGTCCGTCAGCTCGATCACCAGGCCCTTTTCCTTGAGCCGGTCGCGAACCTTGCTGAGCTCCAGATCGACGACGTGTTTCATGTCCTCCTCGTTCAAGTGGCGGAACACGATGATGTCGTTGACGCGGTTGATCAACTCCGGCCTGAAGACCTTTTCGATCTCCTCGGTCACGCGAGTCTTCATGCTCTCGTAGGTTGCATCCTGGTCCGGCTTGGTGAAGCCGAACGCCGCCTCATTCTTGATCGCCTCGGCTCCCGCGTTGGTCGTCATGATCAGGATCGTGTTGCGGAAGTCGATGTTGCGGCCAAAGCTGTCGGTGAGCCGGCCTTCTTCCATGACCTGGAGCAGCATGTTGAATACTTCCGGGTGGGCCTTCTCGATTTCATCGAGCAGCACGACGGCGTACGGCCGGCGGCGAATTTGCTCGGTGAGCTGGCCGCCCTCCTCATAGCCGACGTATCCCGGCGGGGCGCCGATCAAGCGGCTCACGTTGTGCTTCTCCATGTACTCGCTCATGTCGATCTGCACCAAGGCATCCTGGTCGCCGAACATGAACTCAGCCAGGGCCTTGGCCAAGAGCGTCTTGCCGACGCCCGTCGGGCCGGCGAACACGAACGTGCCGGTCGGCCGCTTCGGGTCCTGCAGGCCGCTGCGGCTGCGGCGGACCGCCCGGGCGACCGCCTTGATCGCCTCGTCCTGGCTGATCACGCGCTTGTGCAGCTCCGCTTCCATCTGCATCAAACGCAAGGAATCTTCGGTCGTCATTCGCGTGAGCGGGATGCCGGTCATCTTCGAGACGACTTCGGCGATGACGTCCTCGTCGACGACGCCACCGTTTTCGCGCGATTTTTCGCGCCACTCCTTGGTGATCTGCTGCTTCTTCTTTTTGAGCTTGTCGGCCTGATCGCGCAGCCGGGCCGCCTGCTCGAAGTCCTGATTGGCCACGGCCTCTTCCTTCTGGCGATTAAGGGCCTCAACCTCTTCATCAATCTCCTTAAGATTCGGCGGCTTCGACATGCTCTTGAGCCGCACGCGGGCACCCGATTCGTCGATCACGTCGATCGCCTTGTCAGGCAGGCAGCGGCCCGTGATATAGCGGTCGCTGAGTTCAACCGCCGACTGGATCGCATCGTCGGTGATCTGCACGCGGTGATGCTCCTCGTACCGGTCGCGCAGGCCGCGGAGTATCTTCACGGTGTCATCCGGTGTGGTCGGATCGATGAGGATTTCCTGGAACCGGCGTGCCAGGGCTGAATCCTTCTCGATGTACTTGCGGTACTCGTCGAGCGTGGTGGCGCCGATGCACTGGATTTCGCCGCGGGCCAGGGCAGGCTTCAAAACGTTCGAGGCGTCAATCGCCCCTTCCGCCCCGCCAGCACCAACGAGCGTGTGCAGCTCGTCGATGAACAGGATCGTGTTCTTCGCGCGGCGAACTTCGTTCATCACGGCCTTAATGCGCTCTTCGAATTGGCCACGATACTTCGTGCCGGCGACCATCATCGCGAGGTCGAGCACGACAATCCGTCGGTCCAACAACAGTTCCGGCACATCGCCTTCCACCACCCGCTGTGCGAAACCTTCAACGATCGCGGTCTTGCCGACACCCGCTTCACCCAGCAGCACCGGGTTGTTCTTCGTACGGCGGCTGAGGATTTGGATCGCCCGCTCGATTTCGTTTTCGCGGCCAATCACCGGGTCGAGCTTCTTCTGTCGGGCAAGCTCGGTGAGATCACGGCCAAAGCTATCCAGCGCGGGCGTCTTGCTGCGGCTCTTGCGTCCCTCGCCGCTCTCTTCGCCGACGCCGCCGCGGCCGCCTCGCTCGCCTTCGCCGCCCTCGATGCCATGACCCAACAGGTTGAGGACTTCCTCCCGGACCTCTTCTAGCTTAAGCCCGAGGTTCATGAGCACCTGGGCAGCCACGCCTTCCTGCTCGCGTAAAAGGCCCAGCAGAATATGCTCGGTGCCGACGTAGTTGTGGTTCAGGTTGCGGGCCTCTTCCATCGAGTACTCGATGACCTTCTTGGCGCGCGGTGTCTGCGGCAGCTTGCCCATCGTGACCATGTCCGGCCCGCTCTGGACGAGCTTCTCGACCTCGAGGCGAATCTTCCTCAAATCAACGTCGAGGTTCTTGAGCACGTTGGCCGCCACGCCGCTGCCCTCTTTGATGAGGCCCAAGAGGACGTGCTCCGTGCCGATATATTCATGGTTGAAGCGCTGAGCCTCCTGGTTGGCCAGCTGCATCACCTTTCGGGCTCGGTCAGTAAAACGTTCGTACATTTCTTGCTCCGGTTGTGTGGACCAACCAGCGGGCCGCAAAAATGCGCAGCCCAGTGTTAATCCGCTTCAATTGTATGCATTGAGTCAAATAGGGCAGGCCCACGCAGCCGTGTGTCTTCGACACGCGGATCCGAGTTTTGGAAAAACTCGGCTACGTGGCAGGCAAAGTCTCCAAAAGTGTAGCCCCGTAATAGCCACGGTTCAAGGCAAGTAAAAGCGCCGCATAGCCTTAGCTCGTCGCCGGGCAGACCGCCGGTGCTGTCAGTACGCATTGGGCGGCAGTATGATCGCATTTAGGAAGCAACGGGCGAGTGTTCATCATGCCCTTGACGTGGTTCGGAATGGCCGCGTCAGGGACCAGTATTTTTGCCAATACGCATGCCCTCCGTTCCGCTTTTTCGGATCCTCGACGCGTCGCTGAATCGCGCCGGCGAAGGCCTGCGCGTCGTCGAAGATTACGTCCGTTTCGCACTCGATGACCCGTTCCTGACTGGCGAAACTAAGACTCTGCGACACGCTCTGGCAGCAGCGGCCACCGCGTTCCCGTCGTCCGACCGGCACGCGGCTCGCGATACCACGCACGACGTGGGTACGGCGCTGACAACGCCGGCCGAACACGACCGTTCGAATATGTGGGCGGTTTGCCTGGCGAATTTGAAGCGAACGGAACAATCGCTGCGCAGCCTCGAAGAATACGCCAAATTGACCGAACCTGCTTTCGCCCAATCGATGGAGTTGCTGCGCTACCGGCTTTATACGTTGGAAAAAGCGCTTGACGCAGGCCGCTCCAGCCGACAGCGACTTGAGAATGTGCGCCTATGCGTGCTTATCGACGGCTGCAATACCCCGGCCGAGTTCGAGCGGCTCGTTCGAGCGCTCGTGGAAGCCGATGTGGGCATGATCCAGCTGCGCGATAAGCGGCTCGACGATCGCGAGCTGCTTAGCCGCGCTCGATTGCTCGTTTCGCTTGCGCGCTCCTGCGACCGCACGCGTCAGCAGCCCCCGGCTCCGCCGGGGGTTAGCGCCGCGCTCGATCGTAATACGCCGCAATCGCCGGCAGAGCCGGGGGCTGATTCACGTGCACCACAATTTACGCTGACGATTATCAACGACCGGGCCGACATTGCGGTGGCGGCCGATGCCGATGGCGTGCACGTCGGCCAAGAGGACCTCCCTGTAAAGGAAGTGCGAACGATCGTCGGCACGCGGATGCTCGTCGGCGTCTCCACGCACAGCATTGAGCAGGCGCGGGCGGCAGTGCTCGATGGGGCGAATTACCTGGGTGCGGGGCCGACATTTCCCTCCCAAACGAAATCATTCGAGGCATTCGCCGGACTCGATTATCTGAGATTCGTATCAGCGGAAATACGCCTGCCGACGTTCGCCATCGGCGGGATTAGCGCGAAGAACGTGCCGGATGTGCTGGCGACTGGTATTTCGCGTGTCGCAGTCGGCTCGGCGGTAACTGCGACCGGCGAACCGGCCTCCGCTGCGCGCGAGTTGTTGGGTATGCTGAAATAAGTCCCGGCCGCTAAAGCGGCTCGCCTTCCAACCGCTGACCCCCGACCTCTGACCTCTTCTCAATGCTTCACGCAATCATCATGGCCGGCGGCACAGGAACGCGGTTCTGGCCCGCCAGCCGGAACGATGCGCCCAAGCAACTGCTGCAGCTGGTCGGCGAGGCCACGATGCTTCGCCAAACGGTCGATCGGCTCGGCGACTTAGTGCCGAGCGAACGCCGCCTGATCGTTACCAACAAGCGGCTGGTTGCAGCGACGCGGCAACAACTGCCTGAACTGCCCGATTCAGCGATCATCGGCGAGCCGTGCAAGCGCGACACAGCGCCGTGCATTGGTCTGGCGGCCCTTTTCGTGATCCGCAGCGATCCTCATGCCACGATGGTCGTCATGCCGGCCGACCATATAATTCGGCCTGCGGAGGCGTTCCAAGCCGCGATTCGCCAAGCGGCCGCGTTAGTCGACGATTTGCCTGGCCGGATCGTCACATTTGGAATCAAACCAACCTACGCGGCGGAACTCTTTGGGTATATCCATCGCGGCGCCGCGCTGAGCATAGCCAAGCAGGTCCCCGGCTCCGCCTACATCGTCAAGCAATTTAAAGAAAAACCCGATGCTGCGACGGCCAAGAAATACCTCGAATCAGGCGAATACTATTGGAACAGCGGAATCTTTGTTTGGCGGGCCAGCACGATTCTAAATGCGCTGCGGGAGCGTCAGCCGGAGATGATAGCGCATTTGGAAACGATTGTCGCGGCCTGGGAAACGAAAGAGAGAGATGCCGTTTTTGAGCGAGCGTTCGCGGGAATCAAGCCCATTTCGATCGACTACGCCGTCATGGAGCACGCCAGCGATGTGGTCGTGATCGAAGCGCCCTTCGAATGGGACGATTTAGGAGGCTGGCAGTCGCTGGCCCGTTTGACCGGCTCAGACAAAAATGGGAATACGGTCATTGGGCGGCACTTGGGAGTCAACACTCACGGTACGATCGTGCGAACCGACGACAATCACCTCGTTGTCACGCTCGGCCTGAAGGATTGCATCGTGGTGCACACTCCGAACG
>DASXWB010000032.1:0-11495 GCA_036503915.1 Lacipirellulaceae bacterium
CCAAGTCGCTGGCCAGCCGGGCATATTGTTCAAGCTGCGAACGCAAGGGGCCGTCGCCGATAATGAGCACGCGCAGGTTATCGTGCAACACGCGCAGCAGGTCGGCGGCCCAGATGAGATCCTGCACGCGGCTGTCGGGCACGAGCCGGCCCACGACGCCGATCAAACGGGCGTCGGCGGGCAAACGCAATTCGTGCAAAAGCACGTCGCGCGGCACATCGCTTGCGGGTGCAGCGGGCACGCCGGGCGGGATCACCGTGAATCGTTGGTCGCGAAGCCCGCGAGTCACGCACCAATCGCGCACGGCCGTGCTGTTCGAAAGATAGCGCACCGCTTGTCGAGCGAATCGGCGTTCAATTTGCGATTCGAATTCGCTGGGCCAACGCCGAATCCGATATTGTCCGGCTACAAGACGTGGACCCTCAGTCGGTTCGACCGCCAACTGTTTGCGCCTGCGCCTCGTGCGCGCCCAGTTGACGGCAATCGGGCCCAACATTCCCGGCACGCAGTTCCAAGTGTGAACCACATCGGGCTTCAGGCGCGCAACGTGACGGATCAGCTGAACATCGGCGAGCGGATCGACGCGCCAGCGGCGAGGGAGATAGGTGATTGGAATGCAAGGTGCCGACATTGCAGCCGAACCCTCCTCCGGCCCGGCTCGGCAGGGCTCGCCGCAGGCCTCCCTAAAAGGGAGGGGGAGTCGGGGCGATTCGCTGAGTGCCGCAATGTGCACGTCGAAGCCGCGGCAGGCGAGGCCTTCGGCCAACGCCAAGAGCTGCTTGGTCGCGCCGGTATAGCCGAGCGAATCGATGATGTGCAGGATGCGACGCATAAAAAAGCAGACAAGGAGACAGGGAAACAAGGAGAAAAAGTTTAAACGCGAGTCTCCTTGTCTCCCTGTCTCCTTGTCTCCTTGTCTAATCGATTTGTTGAAACGTTGAAAACTTGAAATGTGGCTAATCCGTCGCCAGATCCTCCGGCTCCAAGGCCGCCACATACGGCAGGTTGCGGTACCGGTCTTCATAATCAAGACCGTAACCGACGACGAACTCATCCGGAATTTCGAACACAACGTGATCCGGCTCGACTGCCACTTCGGAGCGGTCTGTTTTTCGCATGAGTACCGCCGAGCGGATCGACGCCGGCTCCTGAGCCAACAGTTCGGTCAGCACTTCGACGAGCGTGTGGCCTGTGTCGAAGATGTCGTCGATCACCAGAACGTCGCGGTCCTTGAGGTTCGGCAGCAAACCGTCGTTGATCACCAGGCCTGGCCGCGGCTCAACAATTCCGCGATGACGATTGCCTTGAACCAGAGCCACGCGCAGGGGCATCTCCAGCTGGCGCATCAGGTCAGCCAGCAGCACCAGGCTGCCGGTGAGGACGGCCACAATCGTAATCGGCCGCTGGCCGTAAATCGCCGTAATCCTTTCGGCCAGCTCGCGTACGCCGAGGCGAATCTGCTCAGCGCTAAGGACTTGCTTCACGTGAATCTCAAATCGACGACGATGGTGCGTGCCGTCTCGAGAAAGTGCGGCGAGGATGGAGTCATTCTACGCAGGGGTTCGCGCCCCCACTAGACGGCGGGCATTTACGTCGGCAGCATGGGTATGCATGAGTACGACTAGTAGCACATGGAGCGACGTCGACGTAGCCGGCCATCGCTGCCGCGTGTTCGAGCCGGCGCGCCCGAGCCCGCATGGCTTTGTGGTTGTGTATCTGCATTGCAGTGAAGCGGCGCCCTTGCGCAATTATCCGGCCTTCGTCCACGAGTTCGAGCGACACGGCCTGCGCGTGATCGAACCCGTGACTGGCCGCAGCTGGTGGACCGACCGGATCTGGCCCGAGTTTGATGCAACGATCTCCGCGGAAGGTTACGTGCTGGAACGTGTCGTGCCGTATTTGGCCGAGCGATGGAGCGCGCAGCCGCCGCGGCTTGCGCTGTTGGGCGTCAGCATGGGAGGGCAGGGGGCGCTGCGGATGGCGTATAAGTTCCCGAACGTGTTTCCAACCGTGGCGGCAATTTCGCCGGCGATTGACTATCAAAAACGAATTGTCGAAGGCGTCGACCCGGGCCTTGACTCGATGTACCGCGATGCCGAGGATGCCCGGCAGGATTCCGCCCTGCTTCACATCCATCCGCTCAACTGGCCTCGCAATCAATTCTTCTGCTGCGATCCCACGGATGAGCGCTGGCACGAATCGGCAGATCGCCTGCGAATGAAGCTGTGGTCGCTCGGCGTGCCGTTTGAATGCGACCTGGAAACGGCAGGCGGCGGGCACAGCTTCAAATATGCCAGCCTGATGGCGGAGCGCGCAGTTGGCTTTCTGGCCGATCGCTTGGAACGGGAGCGGCTGCGAATTGTGTGAATCGCGGCCTTGTGTTGCCGGGTCCTTCAAGCCAAAGACGCCGCACGCTCTTACCGCGGGACGGAACCCGGTCGCTCCGCCTTTTCAAGATTTCCGGGCGTGATTTCGAAGTTCTGAAATCGCTCAACCTTGGGGAGCCCTGTGGAACGATCGTAACGAATTCTGCCCGCCGATAAGGGGGTGACTTGCTCGCCCGGATAGCGCCTCAGCCACAGCTGCGCCGGATTACGCGTGCCGCCTTCGAGGACGAAGACGTCCTTGATTTCCTCGTAGGTGGCCCGATCGGCGAGCGCGCCGAAGATGCCCTGCGATTCCGTTTGGCCATCTATGTGGACGTTGCCCTTGGCCTCAAGTTGAACCGGTCCCAGCGGCCGCGTTTGCGCCTCGCGCGCGATGGGCGCAGCCGTCGCGGCAATCGGATCTTCATTAATCCGCAGCTGATCGCAAGACAGCAACACGCTGTCGGGCGGCAATGTTTCCGGCCGGCTGGCGTCGAGCTCCTGCTCCCAGGCATCGACCGGCCCATACACGGTGCGCACGCGCCCGTCGAACGACAAGGTGCGGTAGTACATATCGCCGGTAAGGCCGCGCTGAAAATCGAGTCGCAAGAAGTGGAGCTTACTTCCCTTGCTGGTTTGCGGGTCGGCAACTCGTTGTTGAGAGGCGCCTGCTTGAGGACCGGTCAGCGTCGCCAGTCCGGCGCCAAACCGCGTCGATCGAATGACGCCTGGCCCATCGCCGCTAATCGCGCCCGTTCGCTGATTGATTTGCAGTCGTTCCAGTTGAACTCGCTCGTGCGACGTGACGCCAACATCGTCGCGAGAGCGATGATCGATCGAAACGCGCCCGCGGCACTCCATTTCGGCTACGTCGACCGTTCTTTGCCCGACGGATTGACCGAACTGGATGGGCACGGTCAATTTCGCGGAAAGCTCATCGCAGTGCAGCGTATCGTCGACGCCCGCGACGACGACGTTCTTCTGAATCAGCACGTTCTGCCCGTCAAATTGCAGTCCGCCTCGCCAGCTTACGTCGACCGGTATCGGCGACTGCGGCGCACGTGCGTCGAGGCCGCGAGTAAGGATAAGGGTCGCCTCGCCCGGTCCGTTGCTCCACAGACGATTTCCGCGCTGGTCCAATTCGACTACCTCGGTCAACACGGTCGTGCCCCGACCGGTTAGCTGCGCTTTTTTCGAACCGGGCGGCTCGCCCGGCCCGGCTCCAGTTAACACAATGTGGGCTGTTCCCGATTCGAGCTGGTCAATCGTGAGTTGGCCGCCGCGAATTTCGAGCGGCTGTTCGCTGGCGTTGGCCGCCTGAATTTCGCGCAGCACAACTTTTCCTGCGCATACGGCCGAGGATGGCGAGATAGACTGGCCGCGCATGATTACCTCGAAGCGCATTCGCTCGGCGTCTACATGGAAGGATTGTCGCGATGCGCCCGGTTGCGGCGCCGCGGTCAGCTGGCCGGTCACGCCGCCGGTCGATTGCGAACGGGCGGCCGCGGCCGGCGGCGCGTCGGGTTGCAGACGAAACGTGGTGATCAGCTCTTCGGTTCGGCCCACCAGCTGCGACGACTGAATTTCCACGCCGCCGCTGGCCGTCAATTGATCCGGTGCCAAACGGACTTTGCCCTTGGATTTGGACCCTTGCGCGATGGGCAAGCCGACTCCGCTGGCCGCAGTGGCTGCCTCCAACTCGCGCATTGACAACTTGATTCGGTCGGCCACTAATCCGCCAGCGTCCGCCATCATGAGGCCCGGCCGGCCATTCATTACGAGCACCGGCTGCCCGTGTTCCCGCCCCAATTCGATCGACTGCTGCCACGCGGCATGCACGAATTGCATCGGCTTTGTCGGATCGGGCCGATATTCCAGTGAGCCAGGGCCCCTTGCCCGGAACCGGCCGAGTGACGTGCCCGTCTCGCCCGACGGATGTTGATAATCAATGAACGGCGCGCGCAGCACGTTCGGCCCGTAGCGCAAAATCACATCGTCGCCGCCGCTAATCTGGACGCGTTTTTCGCGCAAGCCGATTTGAATGCGCTCGCCGCGGGCTTCGGCCCTGCGAGCCGGAGAGATGATCACCACCGGGTGCCCTTCGGCGATGAGCATGGCCGGCTCAAGTCGCAGCAGATCGCGCTGCTGCCGCCGGCGCGGCTCCGAGACGATCGGTTCGACTGCGCCGCCGGCAGCCGGCTTCGGCGAAAAATAAAGATCCAATTGATTGCATGTCAGCTGATCGCTCGGTCCTGCCGGATTGAGTTGCCGCAGCTCGACGTCGCGGTCCAGGCTGGCGCGATAGGGGCGAACGAAATCGAAAACAAACGGCCCGCTGCACGTGACTTCCACCGGCGGATTCGCCGCCGTCATCCCCCTCCCTTTCGGGGAGGCCTGCGGCGAGCCCTGCCGAGCCGGGCTCGGGGAGGGTTCGTTTTCGCTCGGCAACAAGCTGCCCGTATCCAACTGCAGGCGCAAGCGCACATCGCGGCGGATTTCCAATGAATCTGCGGTGGGCAACTTCAAACCGAATTCCTTTGGCCGCACGTGCTCCTCGGCCAAAAACCGCAGTTCAAGTTCCCGCCCGACGCCCGCATTGGGGCCCAAGCGAAAGCGCACGGGCTGATCCGTCTGCAGCAGCTTGGAATTCATCTCCAGGTCAGCGGTTTCGAGATACAAGTCGTCCTCAGGCCCAGGCTCGCGCATGTCGCTGCGAATGATGATTCGGCCGGGAAATTGACCGCCCGTCACTTCGCCGATCTGCCAACGTTCCGGCCTGAAGTCGGCGAAGTCCAATCGTGCGCCTTGCGGCGCCTCGAGGATCACCGCGTCGCGCGGGGGTAGAATTCCCTCACGCGGCGGTGTCGGAAAATACAGGACGGCGAAGCGATTGATGGCGACGCGCGCCGGCAAACGGCCATCGTCCTCTACTTTCGGCTTCGTGTCGAGCGGCTTCCAGTCATCCACGACCAACATCCCGGTCTCGTCTGCGCTCGTGATCACCTTGGGCGGGCGCGTCTGCGACCAATGGTCTTTCGGAAAATAATTGGACAACAGCAGCTGGTATTGCGAAGCCGCTTGTGCAGCGTCGTTCATATCGGCGGTTGTCGGTACATGCCGCCGAGTGGCCTTCAGCGGCGGCTCCATCCACGGCACCGCCACGCGCGCGTACGCCTGATAGACCGCGAAAATCGCGATGAATGTGGCAAGGCTGCGGACGATGCGTCGAAGCATTTTGGCTGGCGCCGATAGTTGAATAACACTAGAGGATGCAGGATGGGGGATGCGGGATGCAGGGGACGAAACAGAATGCCTTGTCCCTGCCTCCTGCACCCTGCATCCTGCATCCTCGCGCGAAACCATTCGTCATGCGTCATTCCCCCCGATACCGCTGGACTACGTTATCCCACTGGCCCGTGTTCTTGAGGATCAACTCGACGACTTCTCGCACCGGTGCGCGCCCGCCCGGCACGCTGGTGGTATACTTGGCTGCGCGGCGCACGTCTTCGACGGCGTCGGCAACCGCCACGCCCAGGCCCACGGCTCGGATCGTTGCCAAATCCAAAAGGTCGTCGCCGATGTAGCAAACCTGCTCGCGCGTGAGGCTCAAGTCAGCGGCGATCGCGTCGACTGCCGGCAGCTTGTCGTCGACGCCCAACTGCACGATATCGAGCCAAAGGTCGGCGGCGCGGCGGCGAATTGCCTCTAATTTGCGGCCGGTCACGATGCCGAACCGCTTGCCCGCCTCGCGCCACAGCCGCACTCCCATGCCGTCGCGAATGTGGAACGTGACCATCTGGCTGCCATCGTCCAGCACCTGAATGCCGCCGTCCGTCATGACGCCGTCAACATCGCTGAGGATGAGCTCAATTCGGGCGCACGTTGCGGCGAAGGACATTTTGCTTGGGTTTTCCTTGAATGCCCTCACGCCACTTTTTTCGGCGACGCACTGGCCGCCTGGCGTTCCGGCTCAAGCCCGACGACGTCGGTGACATCAATGAGTCCAATCGGCCGGCCAGCTTCATCAACCACAGGCAGCTCGCTAAATTTCCGCTTGGCCAACAGGGCGACCGCATCCGCCATGCGCGAGCCGCTGACTACCGTCGTGGGGCGCGTGGCCATGACGTCGCGAATCGGCCGGTCGAGCGCCGCTTCATCGCGCCGCTCGAACAGCCGCGCCAAGTCGCTGTCGGTGAACAGGCCGGTGAGCTTGCCATGCTTATCTGTGAGCATGATGGCGCCGCTGCGCCGGCCAGGCCGGCTCGAGGCCACGATCACCTGGCGAACGGTGAGGCTCTCTTTTGCGTGGCGGCATTCCGAAAGCGGCCGCATGATGTCCTCCACGCGACTGAGCCGCCGTCCGAGGGAACCGCCCGGATGAAAGCGGGCAAAGTCATCAGCCTGGAAATTCCGCATTTTGCTGAGCACGAGCGCAAGGGCGTCGCCTACCGCCAGCATGGCCGTCGTGCTCGTGCTCGGCGCCAGGCCCAGCGAGCACACCTCTTCCAACTCGCCAAGTTCAATCACGACCGTTGCCGCGCGGCCCACCGTCGACATGTGTGAAGCCGTGATGGCGATAAGCGGCACGCCGAATTCACGCAGCGACGGCAAAAGCTGTACAACTTCCGCGGTCTCGCCGCTCTGGGTGAGCATCAGCACCGCGTCGTTGGGATGGATGCGTCCCAGGTCGCCATGAAATGCTTCGGCCGGATGCACAAAATGAGCCCGCGTGCCGGTTGAGGAGAGCGTGGCGGCAATCTTTTGTCCGATGATGCCCGCTTTGCCCATCCCGGTGACGATCGCATTGCCCTTGCAGGTGTACAAGAGCTTCACCGCTTCGCAGAACGACGAACTGAGACGGTAGGAGACTTTCCAGACGCCGGCCGCCTCGCGACGCACGATCTCGCGGGCGGCGCGCAGTTGATCTTCGGGAGTGAGTTTCGCGGAAGCCGGCGCGCTGCGCCGGCGATTAGCTTCCTTGCTCATGGAGCGCGTCTTCCTTGACGGGCTAGTGGAGCGCCTGTGCGGGGCGAAAACGATACCGTTCTAGCGGGAATTTAGGGGCAGTGATTTTAACGCAATGCGCCGGCCGCCACAACGCGATTGTCGCGGCGCAAAATCACAGCGTGCGCGCAAAAAAAGCTCCCAGAAAAGCACACGTCCCAGGGGGGCAAAGGACGTTGTAACCTTTCCGGGAGCGATTGGACGCAATCACGCTTGCGTGCGGGCGGATGCCCGGCAGGTAGCGCCTATGGGGGAGCGGGCGCCGTGCCGAGCATCGGGAAGTGTATCGTAGCGGATGGCGGGCTTCCGTGCCAACGCCAACCGCTGCGGGGTCGCCAGCTCCCAACCGGGGGGGTGACCCTTCCACGTGGTTTGTTTGTCTCCGGGTGAGCGAGGAAGTGATTTGCGCGCTCGGGCGGCTCGGCTTAGCGCCCGTCAAGTATCAACGTATCAGAAACAGTTCGCGATATTGCCTGTTTTCGGCCCGATCACGGCGGCTTGCCTCTCTTGCGTCCGTCGTGGGCCGGGAGAATACGGCACGACAAGTGGCTGGTCAAGATTGATTTGTCGGCCCGCTAATTGCGCGTGCAAGCAGCTTGTAACACGTAGTGGTATCAGGGTTTTCCGCTGCGACGCAACATGGGCGGCGGGTTATCCCCACAATGAAACGATCACTTCAGCCGGAAATTTCCCACGACAAAATCGAACCGCACGGTTCCAGTGGGGCCGTTATGGAACCGTGGTTCACGATGGATTCGAGCGGCGCGAGTATTGTCGCTCGCCGCTCCGTTGTCGCAACGACAATTGTTACAGGCGCGGCAAAAACTGGGCGCTGCCGCTTCGGTTGAGAACCGCGCACCAAAAGATGAAAACGGCGGCGATTGCGGCCTTTACTGATCAATCTTACGCTGTGATATTCGTTGCACGTTTGCAACCGGTGTTCGGCACGCGCGATAGGGCATACGGTTTGCACTCTTTTGCTCTTCTTATGACGGCTCAACAATGACGTCCCCCTGCGGACAGAGGATACAACCATGGCACAACAGGTTCCCGTTGAGGACGCAGCGCAATTACTTGGGCGCAAGACGGACCATGTCACAGAGATTGTTCCGGACGTTGCCTATCGGCGCCTGGGGATTGTCAATGTTATGTACTATGGCGATCCTTCGGCCGAGGATGGCGGCTGGGTATTAATCGATGCCGGCGTAGCCGGCACGGCGCGAACGATAGTGCGCGGCGCCGAAAGCCGCTTCGGCCGCGCAGCCCGCCCCGAGGCCATCGTGCTCACGCACGGGCATTTCGATCATGTGGGCGCACTGGCGGATCTGGCCGAGAAATGGAACGTGCCCATCTATGCGCATCCTCTCGAGCACCCGTATTTGAACGGCAGCCAGTCGTATCCGCCGCCCGACCCGAGCGTTGGCGGCGGATTGATGTCGACGCTCTCGCGGTTCTATCCGCGCGCTCCCGTCGACGTGAGCGCGTGGCTGACAGAGCTGCCCCCCGATGGCCGCGTGCCCGCGATGCCGGGCTGGCAATGGATTCACACTCCCGGCCACACGCGCGGACACGTCTCGTTTTGGCGCGCGTCGGACCGCACTCTCATCGCCGGCGACGCCTTTGTCACCACGGCTCAGGAATCGGCTTACTCCGTGCTCACTCAGAAGCCGGAGCTCCATGGCCCGCCGATGTACTACACGGCCGATTGGGATAACGCGCGAGCCTCGGTCGAGCGGCTCGCCGCGCTGGAGCCGGAAACAATCATTTCGGGCCACGGCCCGCCGATACACGGCCCGGCCATGCGCGAAGCGCTCAATACGCTGGCTCGCGAGTTCGACCACGTCGCCATACCCAAGCAAGGCCGCTATGTCGACGCGCCGAAGCGGCCGCGTTAGGCGCTTCCTCGCTCTTCGGCCAGCCGCTTGACGTGCCGCAGCACACGCTGGTGAATGCGCTGCACGAGCCAGTCGCTCCAAACGGTCCAATAGGCGTGGGGCCGGATGTCTAGCGTGTACCATGTGCGGCCAACGAGCCGCGTGTCGCCATCGGGCAGCTCCACCAGCTCAAATTCGCCCCGGGTGGAACGAAACGCGGTGTCCAAGTGCGGCGGATGAATATGGCGATAGGGCGTCAATTCGAACATCGGGACCGGCTGTTCGCGCACGTCGAACGCCAGACGTCGAGGCGCGTCCCAGGCAGTAATCGGCTCGACGAACGTGCCCGTCGTGAAGATGCACTCGCGTGTCGCGCCCACTCCAGTCCCGTGAATCCGGGCCTCTCTCGGGCAGGAGATCCCCATTCGGAAAAACCATTCCGGCGACTCGGTGATTTTCGAAAAGCCGATCACGTGCCGCCACACAGTTTCCGGCGCCGCGGCAACGTCAATTGAGCTTACGACGACAAATTCACTTGTGTGGGGCAGCCGCGTTTCCAGCACGGCAAACAGCGGGATGAACAACAACGCGCCGACCAAGCCGCCGTGCTGCCGCCGCCGGCGATCGGCGAGAAACTTGCCGATCGGCGCGCCGGCGATGCCAAACGGCAGCACGATTGGCACAGCCATCGCGATGCAAATCAAACCTTCAAACGCGAACAGCAAGAGCGCCACGCCGCCAAAGAAAAGTGCTGCCGCCGCCACACCAATGGATGCCAAATAAGAGCGACTGCTCCTTAAATTCAGCAGATAGCCGGAGGCGATGCCGGAAACGAACGGCGTACCGAAGAACAGCGCTGCCCCATAGTCGTCGAACAAGTAGACCGTCGATTGAATCACGACCGACGCATAAAGCGCGCCAATGGCGATGCCGCCGATCGCGGCCTTGACCGTCGCTGCGACGTCCGCAGGTCGCCGCGGCTCGAGACGTTTTCGTTCTTCATCCCAATTAGCTACCGCCTCCTGCGCGGGGGGCAGGCAGGCGAGCAGAGGCATTGCAATCAAATTTGCGAACGGCACAAGCACCCACAGGCCGTGCCACGGCGATATCCCGGCATCCAGCGCCCGCCGAACGCTCATGCCGGCCGCGATCCATAAAAACGGCAGCGACCACACCACCCACGCCATGCCAAACCAATCGGGAGCTCCCGCGGCCAGCTTTTCTCGCGCGCTCATCAGCGGATTGATGAAATCGAGCGGCGTGTAGAGCAGGCCAGTCAGCTGGCCGACAACCAGAAACTCCGCCACATACTTCAGTGCCATCAAACCGAAACCAGTGATAGCGTACTCCCACCGGCCAACCGGATCGCGCAGCAGGAACCATAGTCGCAGCCAATCCGCGGGCGTCCGTCGACTGTCGGGCAGATTGGACAGAGCGCCGTAGTTCGACATCGTGAGTTCCTCTAGCGCACGGCAAACCGCTCCTGCAGCGACTGCACCTGCATGTCTTCCTCCCGCAGGGCCTCGATGGCTTTCACGGCGGCGGTGGCCGCTTGGATCGTCGTGACGCAGGGCACGCCGGCCTGCACGGCCGCCGCGCGAATCTTCCCCTCGTCGGTGCGCGCGCCTTTGCCGCTGGGCGTGTTGACCACGAGCGCCACGTTGCCGTCGGCAAAATAGTCGAGCAGATTGGGCGAGCCTTCTTGCAGCTTTTTCACGCGCCGCACCGCGACGCCGGCCGCTTCCAGCGCCTTCGCCGTGCCGCTCGTGGATAGAAGCGAAAAGCCCAGCGCCGTCAACCGCGCGGCCAGCTCGACGATCGCGCTCTTATGGCGATCGGCCACGCTGATAAAGATATTGCCCTCCTGCGGAAGCACAGTGCCCGCCGCCAGTTGGCTCTTGGCGAACGCCATCGAAAACCGCTCGCTGATTCCCATGACTTCGCCGGTCGATCGCATTTCCGGCCCGAGCACGATGTCGACGCCGGAAAACTTGATGAATGGAAACACTGCTTCCTTCACCGAGACGTGCGCCGGCACCGGGTCGCGCGTCACGCCTTGCTCGGCAAGGGATACGCCGGCCATCACCTTCGCGGCGATCTTGGCAACGGGCAGGCCCGTGGCTTTCGCCACAAATGGAACCGTACGACTGGCGCGGGGATTAACCTCCAGCACGTAAACAACGGGACGGCTGTCGGCTGTCGGCTCTCCGCTTTCGGCTAGCGTTCGCATGTCTCCTGTATCTTGATTCCC
>DASXWB010000033.1:0-3249 GCA_036503915.1 Lacipirellulaceae bacterium
AATGTTCCGTGTACCCCGTCTGCAGAAACGGCACTTGAAAAGAGGGGAATCATGCTCCTCCCCGATTTCGTAGTAAACGGGGGAGGCGTATTGGGCATATTGGCCGGAGATGGGTCCGAACAGCAATTCTTTCAGACGAAGTTCAAGGACCTTATTGCTCGACTTCTGAAGATTTCCGAAAAGCGAACGCAGTCGCCAATGAACCTAGCGCGCGCTGTGGCGGACCATAATTACCG
This sequence comes from Lacipirellulaceae bacterium, assembly GCA_036503915.1. Taxonomy (GTDB): domain Bacteria; phylum Planctomycetota; class Planctomycetia; order Pirellulales; family Lacipirellulaceae; genus JABDGM01. Next base: position 237 of record DASXWB010000033.1, read on the forward strand.
AGAGCTCGACGATTCATTTTTGCGGCAACCTTCACGGAGTGAGCGAATTTGGAGCCTGCTCGGGCGCCTTCCGTTGATGCCCGATCGGCGCAAGAAGCAGCTTGCAGATCGTAAAGAGAAGCTGGCCGACCTGCTGTCAAGGTATTTTACGTCTGCGCACGCCCATGCAAACTGACGACGATCGCCGATCAGTTCCACGCGTAAGCGTCGTGATGGCCACGTACAACTACGGCCAATACATCGCCCAGGCGATTCAATCCGTCGTCGACCAGGTCTACACCGATTGGGAGCTCGTGATTGTCGACGATGGTTCGACCGACAACACAACCGAGGTCGTGGACCGCTTCTCGAACGACCCGCGAATTCGCTATCTCCGCCAGGAGAACCAAGGGCAGCCGCAGGCCAAGAACGCGGGAATACGGCTTTCCCAGGGCAGCCTCATTGCCTTCCTCGATGCCGATGATGCCTGGCTGCCCTCGAAGCTCGCCAGGCAAGTGGCCCTGTTCGACGCGGACGCCGAGCTGGGAGCAGCCTATACGGGGATGTCCTTCATGGACAGCGATGGACGTGTCTTCGCGCATGACAATCGCGAGATGGTGCGTGGCCACGTGCTCGACGTGGCGATCATGCGCACCATTCCTCCGTTCTCATCATCCATGATCCGCCGGGAGGTTTTAGATGATGTGGGCCTGTTCGATGAAACCATCCCACTGGCGATCGATTATGAATTGTGGCTGCGGGTCGCTCTGACGTATCGCTTCGACTACGTCGCCGAGCCGCTCCTCTTATACCGCACCGGTCATGCCAACCTTTCACGTCGCTCGGAAGAGCGCAGGCGGATTGTCCTCGAACAAATCCTGCCGAAATTTCTTGCGAGAGAAGGTGTGCGCGAGCGGCTGGGCCCGCGGCTTATCGGCGAGGCCTACGCCGATACGTACATTAACCAGGGCCGTGAGCTTCGGCCGACATCCCTTCGCGGTGCTTTGGCGTGCCACTTGCGGGCCCTATGGCTCTCCCCGTGGATGTGGGAGGCCTGGCGAAGTACGTTTCGCTGCTGCTTGCCGGATACTCTCGTACACAGAATAAAGTCAATAGTTCGAAAATCGCGAATTCCGAAAAGCGCCACTGCGGAAAGCGCCAGCATGAGTAAGTCAATTCCGAATCCTTTTCCAATCGACTAGAATGTGTTCCATGTCAGATGCTGTTCTCGCGCCACCTATTCGGAAGGATTCGGCTAAGCCATCGCAAGCGTTAGGTGACGAATCGGAGCACTTGCTGACCGCACGTCGCGAGACAATCATCGCGCCCAGGTCCGGTTGGCAGCTCGTCAATTGGCACGAGCTGGTTGAATACCGCGACCTCTTCTATTTTCTCATGTGGCGCAGCATCAAGGTGCGCTACGCTCAGAGTGCGATCGGCATCGGCTGGGCGGTGATTCAGCCCGTCTTTTCGATGCTGATTTTCACCGTGGTCTTCGGCAATTTTGCCGGCATCAGCTCCGATGGCGTTCCTTACGCGATCTTCAGTTTCGCCGCGCTGGTGCCCTGGACATACTTCTCGAACGCGTTGACCGATAGCGCGGATAGTCTCGTTAGTAACGCCAATATGATCAGTAAGGTTTATTTCCCCCGCCTGATCCTGCCGATGGCCGCCGTCGGGTCGAAGCTGCTCGACTTCGCCATCGCTTCGGTCATACTGGCAGGAATGATGGTCTGGTTCGGCATCGTCCCCACGCTGGGCGTGTTGATGCTCCCCTTGCTGGTGTTCCTGATGATGCTTACCGCCGCCGGCATGGGCATGTGGCTCACGGCATTGGCCATTCAGTATCGCGACGTGAAACACGCCTCGAGCTTCGTGGTCCAGTCGCTGATGTACGCTGCCCCCGTCGTGTTTCCGCTGAGCATCATCCCCGAGCCTTACCGGCCCGTTTACGCCTTGTATCCTATGGTCGGCGTCATTGAGGGGTTCCGGTCCGCCTTGCTGGGCACGCAACCGATGCCGTGGGCCCTGCTGGCCATTAGTGCCACTTCCGCCCTGGTGATCGCGCTATCAGGCTGCCTGTACTTCCGCAGTCGCGAGCGTCTGTTCGCCGACGTCGCCTGATGAGCAAGGAGCAAGGAGCGAGGAGCAAGGAGTCGACGAATGTTATTTCGGTTTGAAGGGCTGGAGATATGGAAACGCGCTGCGGTGCTCGCGAACAAGCTCTGCAATATCGCCGACAGAATGCACGAGCAACGACGATTCAAATTCGCCCAACAGCTTTACAGCGCTGCCCTCTCGATGCCAAACAACATTGCCGAGGGCTCCGGCAGTACGTCCCAGGCAGAATTCGCTCATTTCCTGAACATTGCACGCCGCTCGATATTCGAAAACGCGAGCATGCTGATTGTATTTGCCAAGCGAGGATTGACGACCGACGCAGAGCGTGAGGTACTTCTGCCGGAATTGGAGGAGCTCTCACGCATGGTCACCGCTTTTTCGCGATCCCTTAACCGCCGGCAACAAACACCCGGCAATCCACCCAAAAACCGCAATTCCGACTCCTAACCGGCTCCCCGCTCCAAGCTCCCCGCTCCTCGCTCCAAGCTCCTAGCCCTCCGCCATGTCCCACCCGGTGATCACCGTCGAAGGCCTCAGCAAGGCCTACCGCATCGGCCTCAAGGAAGAAATTCCCGACACGCTGATGGGTGCTGCTACGTCGTGGTTAAGAGCACCATTGCGCAATTTTCAGAACCTTCGCAAGCTCAATACGTTTTCTGCAAACGGCGAGGAGCAGCCCGATATCGTGTGGGCACTGCGCGATGTCTCGTTCGAAGTGGTCGAAGGGGAGGTTCTCGGAATCATCGGTCGCAATGGGGCCGGCAAGAGCACGCTATTAAAGATATTGAGCCGCATCACCGAGCCGACACGCGGCCGGGCGATCATTCGCGGCCGCGTCTCCAGCCTGCTGGAAGTCGGCACCGGATTCCATCCCGAGCTTTCGGGGCGCGAGAACATCTATATGAATGGCACG
>DASXWB010000034.1:0-6628 GCA_036503915.1 Lacipirellulaceae bacterium
GAGATAATCCAAGCGTCGCCCGTTCCGGAAGAAGCTACAATGCCCGACAGGGAACCTGGCCTGGAGGAGACTTTGCCGTCGCCCGGCGACACTCAGGAATTGGAACTGCCGACGAGCGACACCACGAGCAGCATGTGGCACGAAACGAATGAGCGTCAAGCACCTTACGCGACTGCTGAAGCGGCTGCAGATGCTCTCGTCGGAAGAGCAGGTGTCAGGTTTCAGGTATCAGGTGTCAGTTTTGTTTGTGGCGGATCTACTGATTCCTGACACCTGACACCCGACACCTGACACCTAATGTTTTTCTCCTTCGACGGCATCGACGGCGCGGGCAAATCGACGCAGGTGCGGCTGTTCTGCGAGCGCCTGAGCGCGCATGGTCTGGACGTCGTCGCTTGCCGCGATCCCGGTAGCACGGAGCTTGGCAAACGGATTCGTGAGATGGTGCTCTCGCACGACCGCGCGACGCCAATCGGGCTTCGAAGTGAAATGCGTCTGTACATGGCTGCCCGTGCGCAGCTGGTCGATGAAGTGATCCGACCGGCGCGGGCCGCGGGAAAAACGCTCGTGTGCGACCGTTTCCTGTTGGCAAACATTGTCTATCAAGCTTACGCAGGTGGGTTAGATGTCTCCGCCGTGAAGCAAGTCGGTGCAATCGCCACCGATGGTGTCCTGCCCGACTGCGTGTTTCTTCTGGACGTTGCGATCGAGAATGCCGATCGCCGCATGTCGCGACCGCTGGACCGCATGGAAAGTCAAGGACTGGAATATCGGCGACGTTTGCGCGACGGGTTTTTGGCCGAGGCCGCGCGATCGGATGGCCGGATTCATGTCATCGACGCAAATCAGGGAATCGACGCCGTGCAGTCGGACATTTGGCGAATTGCCGCCCATCAGCTAGGTTTGACGCTTCAGTAAGTTGCCCGTGCGCGCCCCCATCCAATGGTGGTTTGCCTGGTCCCCGGATGGCGTATTGATTCGGTTGCTCGCTGGTCACTGCGAATATGGCCCTCCCCTTTCGCTAGCAAACCCAGCACAGCTTTCCTGGCTTCACATTTTTCATGTCATTTGAGCCGCGTTCAGTCAGCAAGCATAGGATTGGTGACAGCAAGAAACATTGACGCGGCCTTACATTGGCACTAGAATTTTTGACCAGCCCCCCTTGACGGTGAGCTGGCGTTGCCGTTGTGGCTTTGCCGGCCGCTACGACGCGGGTGCGCCGCGGTGCGGTGTGCCTTGGTGTCTCGACGGCGCGGCGCCACGAGTTTTGACCTGGTCCATGGAAAAGGGCATGCGTGTATTGCGCCCAGGGCAACCTGCAGGGCAGCTACCGATCGAGGATTGTCCACGCAAGACGCGCGGCCCGGATTGCTACGGTGTGACGGATGTTCTTCCGCAGCGACAATCCGCCGCGAATGGCGCGCGCGCCGGCCAAGCTGAACCTGTATCTAGAAATTACAGGCCAGCGCGGCGACGGCTACCATGAGCTCGAAACTCTCATGGTGCCGGTTCGCCTGGCGGATGGGCTGTGGTTTCAGGCGTCAACGCCGACGGGCCACAGCGGCCCTGGTTCAATCGAACTTGAAGTGCGTACGCGTTTTGCCGTTCGGCCTCCTCCGCAGGACGATAGCGTTCCAACTGGACCGAGGAATCTCGTATTTCGCGCGCTGGAATTATTGCAACAACGCAGCGGTTCCCGCTTCGGAGCGCGTGTCGGGCTTGTAAAGCATATACCGACTGCGGCTGGCTTGGGCGGCGGCTCGAGCGACGCCGCAGCCGCCCTGCGACTGGCAAATATTGGCTGGAAACTCCACTGGAACACGGATCGGCTGGCCGAGCTGGCCGCAGAAATCGGCAGCGACGTGCCTTTTTTTATATACGGAGGCGCCGCGATTTGCCGCGGCCGTGGCGAGCGGGTCGAACGCTTGCCCTCGATGCCCACGCTGCACTTCGTGATCACGAAGCCGCCGTGCGGCTTAAGCGCGGCGGACGTTTATCGGTCATACGACGCGCTCCGTCAGTCGGAGCGATTTACGGGCGCAGATTTATCTGTTTCGTCGAAAATCACGGGCCGTCGCTGGGGCGATTTAGTTCACTGGATGCGCAACGGGCTGGAGTCGGCCGCAGCCCTCCTGACGCCGTGGGTTGACCAGGCCCGCAAGATATTCGACGAGCTTGATTTTATTGCGCACCAGCTATCGGGCAGCGGTTCCGCCTATTTTGGCGTTTGTCGCCATGCACAGCATGCACGGCGTTTGGCCAGTATTCTTCGAACGCGGCAACTGGGTCTTGTCTACGCCACGCGCAGTTGCCAGTAGGGTCGCGCGTAGAAGCGCAAGGAGCACGACCGTGGAGATCACCGAGGTTCGCATCAAGCTCATGGAAGAGCCGGGTGAACGCCTCAAGGCGTTCTGTTCTATTACGTTCGACAACTGCTTTGTCGTGCGCGATTTGAAGATCATCGACGGCACGAACGGGCCGTTTGTGGCCATGCCCAGCCGCAAGCTCACGTCGCATTGCCCAGGCTGCGGCATGAAAAATCACCTGCGCGCCGTCTACTGCAACCAGTGCGGCAAGCGCCTGGAGGACTCGCGCGCTCCGAAGGACGCCGAAGGCCGGGCCAAGCTTTACGCCGACATCGCGCATCCGATCAACTCGCATTGTCGCGAAATGATTCAAGATTTTGTGATCCGCGACTACTACGAGGAGATCGAGCGAGCAAAGCAGCCGGGCTATGTTTCGCGGTACGACGACTTTGATTTCGAGTACACCGATGCTGGCCGCAGCCGGCCGGCGCGGTTCGATCAGCCGCACGCGCACCCGACGGCCGATCAACCTCATCTCGGAGCGAAGCATTCGACCGGATATGATCGTCCCAACAACAAGCCGCATCACCGCCCAAACGCATCGGCGGACGTTCGGAAGCAAAACTCGCCGCCTCCAACCAAAGATGGTTTCGGCGCGGGAATTTTTCCCTGAAGACTGCGTCGCATCGCTGATTACACGAGCCCGAAGCGCTGGCGAGGGACCTCTGGATTTCAATTCCTCCCTTGCGCTTCGGGTTTCTTGATTTACTCCCTCGCTTGCGCTTCGGGCTGGTTTGCGCAACGGAGATCAACAAATTGCCGGATTGCGGCGCGTATTGCCGGTGACGCTCGTACAACTCGCACCGATTTCACAGTGTGAATAGCTTCCCCTAAGGGCGCAATTCTCCAAGTCGTTTGAAAGTGTGTCCGCTAGCCGACCGATATATTTTCTGCGGACGGTGCGGTGCGGCTTCTTTCACGGGCAGTCCCTTAATCGCCGGAAACGACCGGCGAGGTGACGCGGCTACCCGCTCTTGACGAGGCACATACTCGCGGAAAGGAATCCGGCTCACGGTCTGCGCTTAAGGCGCCAGCGGCGTACGCCGTTGGTGAGCGTTTCAGTGAGCATTCTTCAGCTAACAATCATGAATGAGGGCCTGATTTCACATGCCGACGGAGATTCAGCGGCTTGATGACTTCCATGCCATACGACGTTATGTAAACGAAACCCTGTGCGAAAAGGACCAACTCGAAGCCGACCTGTTTCCACTTTATGAGAGAATCCTGGTGCGTGGCGGCGCGCCGTGCGGCGTGATGTTTTGCTTGTACGGCCCGCGCTCGCTGTGCCTCACGGCGATTTGGGAAACAGATAGCAACACGATCCTGTTTTACGGCTCTCGCGGCGAAAGATTTCATCGCACGCAGTTGATTGCACCCCCGCGCCTTGGCGAGGCTTTGGAGCCAGCCGAGCTAAAACCCTCGGTTTAAACTCAAATGGGAGTTTGTCCGGTTTTTTACCGGAACTCCGGGATAGGAAAAGTCGGCCTTGACGCCAATGCAGCGGTTAGGTATACATAGATACACTCACCGCCAGATATACACGGAGGTCTTCGATGCTCGTTCTCTCGCGCAAGGAATCGCAGCGAATCCGGCTGGGGGATTCGATTGTGATTACGATCGTCAAGATCTCCGGCGACAAGGTGCGCGTGGGCATCGACGCGCCTGCGAGCGTGCTGGTGCTGCGTGATGAATTGGAAACCCGCGCGCCGGCAGCCGGCGCGACGAACGAAAACGCCGCGCGAACGGGCGAAGCCCTCCCGCCGACTGAGCCGCTGCGCCAGAGTGCATAATCGTCGCGCCGAAAAAATAACGCCGTCGGAGCATTGGGCTTCGACGGCGTTATTTCTGGCTCGCTGCGCTAGCGTGAAGCGCAGGTAGTTTTACTGGGGCACCTTAATCTCGCGGGCGAATTGCGCCCGTGAGGCCACTGTAGTCGGCCCGATCATCCTCGTGCCAAAGCGGCTGGCCGCGACGCACGCGGTCGGCCATGACTTCGAGCTTTTCGCGCGTTCCGGCCGGGGCCTGCGTGGCCTTGAAAAGATCGTCGCTTTTCGGGGCGAAATCCTCATCGTGGCCGTACTTGAGGATCGCCTCAAAAACATTTTTGAGGGTAGGATCGGGCATGATCGTGTCAACTCCTATATTGAAATGGGTTTGAATTGTTAGATGTCATCGCGCGGCGAATCTGGCCATCCATTGTGCCGCGAGCGCCGAGAATCCAATTCACTGCCGGCCAAAATCAGGTGGGGTAGGATATATGAGCGGCCGGCTGACCGGGCAGTATTTAAAACTGCCTTAATCACCGGATTATGGCCGCTCTGCGCTCAAAGTCAAGTTTTTTACCAAGTGGATTCCAAAGTTCGGCGAGAACATGAGCTGCTCGACGTAAGACCTTACCGCCTGGGCAAATAGGGGTCGCTCCGCACCGCCAACGGCAAGCAAGTCGGTCCATCTTCCCCCGTTTATTAGTATGGGTCCGGCTGGTACAAGGTTCGCGCCGAACTCACAATATTTTCATTCGAATCGGCAAGCCGAGTGATAGCATCGATGCCCTGGATTCAACGCACACTGCATTTGCCGGCCCATTCGCGTGGTTTTCACCTCGTCACGCGTGAAGTCGTGGCCGCCCTGCCGGAGCTGAATCAAGTCGGAGTTGGCCTGCTGCACGTGTTTTTGCAGCACACGTCGGCGTCTTTGACGATCAACGAAAACGCAGATTCCGACGTGCCGCTGGACCTGGAGGCATCGTTTTGCGAGATCGCTCCAGAGGATTTTCCCTACCGCCACACGGTCGAGGGGCCCGACGATATGCCGGCCCACGTAAAAGCGTCGCTGTTGGGCTCGAACCTGACAATTCCCATCGCCCAGGGGAAGTTGTGCTTCGGCACCTGGCAAGGAATTTACCTGTGCGAACACCGCAACCAGGGCGGCCGGCGAAAAATGGTGCTCACCCTCTGGGGCGAATCCAAAAGCGCATAAGCGAGCCGAGACGTCCTCGTCCCCGGCTTTATTGAGCCGGGCGTCCCCGCCCCCAGCATTATCGCGCTGGGGCGTCCGCGCCACCGGCGATTGAGCCGATCACAATTCGAATTGCCCGAACCATCGGCCCCACGCTCATCGCCAAATCGAGCGATTGAACAAGGCTCAGGCCGCTGGTCGATTTCGCGAAGGCCGCATGCAGTACTGCGCCCACCAACAGCAGATACAAACTTATGTACACGAGCAAGTGCGCGGCAATTACAGCCGGCAGTGCTGGCGAGCGGCGAAACCGCGAAACGACCACCAGAGTGGCGCCTAGCGCAATGAGCGCCATTCCGCAAGTGACCGGAATCGCGGAGGAATAGCTGTTCGCGACGAGAAAGATGAGGCCGACGGCGATCATAACCGGGCCATGCTTGCTGGCCCGATCAGATACGGCAGACAACGAGTTGCGAAACCAATTCATGCGCGTGTCGCATTGACATGGCGGAATGGAAGAGATGACGAATCCATTCTGATTCGCCAAACGGCGTGCGCCTACTAAATGCCGCTATGCCCGTAAGGAGAATTCGCTACGGGTGGAAGAGATCGCTCAAAGCGAGCGAAAACCCGAGATGATATCTTCGCCAATTGTCATTCGCAGTTTGATTACTTGGTCACGAACTCCTTTCTTGGGCTTGCCTTTGATTTTTCCACCAACGCGCGGAACTTCGGATTGGTTTCCAGAAGTTCGTTCATTAACGAATCCTTCTCGTCCCCTGGCTCAAGCGACTGGATGGCCACAAGCCGGTCGTCCGGCAATTGGACAATGATTGCGCGCCCCGTGTCGCAGCACCCGCTAAGCACTGCTTGCGGGTTCGTCTGGAGCTGACTGAGGGGAATCAGGTCGATGTCCATGAAATTCCTCGCCTTGAACAATGAGCTTATTGCCAATTTTGCGGCCGACAATAAGGAGTACAACCTCGGAGTTTTCCACTTCCACATTATACAGTATGCGGAAGTCGCCGACTCGGAGCTCAAATTCCGCGAGCGGATTTGGCCGCAGCCGCTTGATTGCATGAGAAAGCAATGTGGGCTGAAATCGTAAACGAGTCAGAACGGCCGACTCAATGATTCGCTGTTCGCGCGCCGTGAAGACTTTTAGTTTGAATCAGCTGTCTCAGTAATCGTGATTCGGAATTCCGCCATTGGGCCTCACGACTACACCCCCTCGGCCTTTTCCATGTCGGAGGCGTCGATGTCGCGGGCCGGTTTGGAGGGGGCCGCCGTGGTGCGCTTTTTGC
>DASXWB010000035.1:0-13348 GCA_036503915.1 Lacipirellulaceae bacterium
AGGAAGACCGTGGGGATGAACCCCACAGCTCACTGAGATATCCTTTGCCTTCGATTGAAAATCGAGAGCGTTTGATAAATGTGGCCAAGCGTTAGTCCGTTAGTACCGGTTAGCTGAATGCATTACTGCACTTACACATCCGGCCTATGATACCTGGTCGTCTTCCAGGGGACTTTCGGCTATTAGCCTACGAGACCTAATCTTGGAGCGGGCTTCACGCTTAGATGCCTTCAGCGTTTATCCGTTCCGACCATAGCTACCCAGCCGTGCCGCTAGCGCGACAACTGGAACACCAGAGGGTCGTCCTTCTAAATCCTCTCGTACTAAAGAAGAACCTCCTCAAGTCTCGTGCGCCCACAGTAGATAGGGACCGACCTGTCTCACGACGGTCTGAACCCAGCTCACGTACCACTTTCATTGGCGAACAGCCAAACCCTTGGGAGCTTCTCCACCCCCAGGATGTGATGAGCCGACATCGAGGTGCCAAACCGCTCCGCCGCTATGGACGCTCGGGAGCGATAAGCCTGTTATCCCCGGAGTACCTTTTATCTGTTGAGCGATGACCCTTCCATACGGAATCACCGGATCACTAAGCCCTACTTTCGTATCTGCTCGACTGATGAGTCTCGCAGTTTAGCACTCTTCTACCTTTACGCTCGATGCCTGATTGCCAACCAGGCTGAGAGTACCTATTGGGCTCCTCCGTTACACTTTAGGAGGAGACCGCCCCAGTCAAACTGCCCAACTGACACTGTTCGCTGCCCGGTTGCACGGGAATCAGCGTTAGAACTTATGCATAAAAAGGGTGGTATTTCACCGACGGCTCTGCCCGCGCTGGCGCGCGGACTTCGAAGCCTCCCACCTATCCTACACAGTTTATACACGAGCCCAATATCAGCCTGCAGTAAAGGTTCACGGGGTCTTTCCGTCTAGCTGCGGGAACGTGGCATCTTCACCACGACTACAATTTCACCGGGTTAGTGGTTGAGACAGTGCTTCTGTCGTTGCGCCTTTCATGCAGGTCGGAACTTCACGTAATTCCGTGGTTTCCCACGGCGTAGACTATACCTTCACCTGCTCGCAGTGAGTTGAGTATCTCACTCGCTAAGTACTTTCGCTTGCCGGATGGATTCATCTGCACCGCAAGGTTGACGATTTCCGTCAACCCTTCGAGCTCGAGATGTCGTTTCTGGAAAACCAGACGACAAATCTGATCGAACAACTCCACATCGCGTTGCCGCGAGGAGAGCAGCGGCACCGCACGAAAGTGCGGCAACACCGTTTCGATCAGGTCTCGAATCTTTCGGACTTCAAACTTGAGAGTTTTGTCCGAACGATCGGGCCGAATGAATCCGCATCCCCAATGTTTCTGAAGCATGTACAGCAGTTCTACTCTGTCCGCATTCTGGCTGACCGAGAAACTCGGTCGAACCTCCCAGCCAAAGCGATGTCGCTTGCTAGGAATGAATGAGATACAGAAGCAGCCTTCGCCATCCACGTATCCAGAGACGTAGGATGCAAAATCCATGGCAAGAGCAGGGCCGGCGTTTTACAGGCCAAGAAGGCCTGTCCAGGGATCTCACCCCTGAGTCGTTACGGGGATCGCACTCTCGCACGATCTTACCCTCGGTATTACCCGCGATGGAATAACATCCACCGGGAGGGCTTCACCGATTTGAGCCGGTTTACATAGCACGATTACTCGTGCTCGGGGCAAATTGATTTACCCGACAAGGAGCTTCGCTACCTTAGGACCGTCATAGTTACGGCCGCCGTTTATCGGGGCTTCGGTCGTGAGCTTCGCCAAGTAAACTTGGCTAACCCTCTACCTTAACCTACCGACACCGGGCAGGCGTCAGACTCTATACATCCTCTTGCGAGTTAGCAGAGTCCTGTGTTTTTGATAAACAGTCGCAGAAGCCGATTTACTGTGGCCAAGGGCAGCGTGAACCACCCCTGGCATCCCTTATCGCGAACTTACGGGATCATTTTGCAGAGTTCCTTAACCACTATTCTCCCGAGCGCCTTAGACTACTCGTCTCGCCTACCTGTGTCAGTTTTAGTACGGTCAGCTAAGCTTCAACCCTACGAAGCTTTTCTAGAACGTCCTGCCGATGACTTCGTGAACATAAACGCACTCGGTCCCCTCGCTTGAATTACGCGGGCGGATTTACCAATCCCGCCATCTCGCAAGGGTCCACGGACATTTCTATTCGTACCGCTCACCTTTCGGACGTCGTCCCTCCATCGGTCCACCTAGCTGGCGCAGGAATGTTGACCTGCTGTCCATCGTCTACGCCTTTCGGCCTCGACTTAGGTACCGGCTAACCCTGGGCGGATTTACCTTCCCCAGGAAACCTTAGGCTTTCGGCGGGCAGGATTCTCACCTGCCTTATCGTTACTCATTCCGGCATAATCACCACCAGGCCCCACCACCGCTCCTTTCGGTACGGCTTGTATCTGACCTGGTGCGCTCTCCTACCACGTACCTTGCCCGAAGGCTCGGCACATCTACTGCTTCGGTGTTATGCTTACTCCCGTTCATTATTGGCGCAGAACTGCTCGACCAGTAAGCTGTTACGCACTTTTTAAATGATGGCTGCTTCTAAGCCAACATCCTGGTTGTCTCGGCAATTCAACTTCCTTAGTGACTAAGCATAACTTCGGGACCTTAGCAGGTAGTCTGGGTTGTTTCCCTCTCGACGGTGAAGCTTATCCCTCACCGACTGACTCCTGAGATAGTCGCATCCGTATTCGGAGTTTGGTTCGGCAGAGTAACCGGTGAGGGTCCTCCAACCAATTCAGTCTCTCTACCCCGGATGCGTAGTGGCTCAAGGCTAGCCCTAAAGCTATTTCGGAGAGAACGAGCTATCTCCACGTTTGATTAGACTTTCACTCCTCCCCACAAGTCATCCCCTCGGTTTTCAACCCAAGTGGGTTCGGTCCTCCACGCAGTATAACCCGCGCTTCAACCTGCTCATGGGTAGATCACGTGGTTTCGCGTCTACCGCCAACGACCAATTGTCGCCCTATTCAGACTCGGTTTCCCTTTGGCTTCGGCCCGGAGGGCCTTAACCAAGCCGCAGACGGTAACTCGCCGGATCATTATGCAAAAGGCACGCCGTCACACATTACTCCGAAGAGTCATAGTGCTCCGACCGCTTGTAGGCGCATGGTTTCAGGTTCACATTCCTCCCCTAACAGGGGTTCTTCTCATCTTTCAATCGCCATACTGAGTTCACTATCGGTCATCAGGGAGTATTTAGCCTTACGGGATGGTCCCCGTAGATTCAGTCGGGATTCCACGTGGCCCGACTTACTCAGGTACCCCTCGAGAGACTGCTGACTGCCGCATACGGGACTGTCACCCTCTATGGTGCAACTTTCCAAAAGCTTCTGCTAGCCTGCAGTTTTGTAACTCTCATGTGAGAGGCCCTACAACCCCGCAGAGGATACCTCCGCGGTTTGGGCTGTTGCGCTTTCGCTCGCCACTACTAACGCAATCGAGTTTTCTTTCTTTTCCAGTGGGTACTTAGATGTTTCAGTTCCCCACGTTGGCCACGCACACCTATGGATTCAGTGTGCGCTAATTCGGGTATCCCGGGATCATCACTTGTTTGTCAACTCCCCCGGGCTTTTCGCAGACTTCCACGCCCTTCATCGCCTCCTGATGCCAAGACATCCCCCATACGCCCTTAGTAGCTTGGCCACATTAATCCAAAGCTCTTCTGAAAGCTGTTAGCTTTTAGCCGAACCTTTGGATCGATGCTTTGGTGAATCGGTTGCATATCCGATCCACGCTACGTTTCTGTCCAGGCTGCCGGCGACGGCTTTACCTGGACGAGTAACGCTCGAACTAATCTAAGAACAAAAAAGAGTCTTGGCCAAACATGCTTCCCAACCGTCGCACTTGCGCACGCCGATCGATGGCACATTTAGCAAAGATGCCACTCTTGCAACTACCAAATTGTCAAAGATCGTCGGTCACCCTTCGACAAGCTCAGGGCGACCACCCGGTCACAATCTACCGAGTTCCATCCATACGTCCGGCTTTCGCCTGCAAAACAAGCCGACGAGTCGGGCTAAAGGCCCAACTGACGGCCTGCCAATGGACAGAGGCCGACAAGGCAGTGCATCCCTCCCTGGAAAAAATGCCTTACCAGCCTCTGGCCACTCGCGGTGGCTGGTCCACCGATGAGCGGGCAGCCCCTTCGGCGGAAACGCGCAATATATCGGCCCGCGGGGGCCGTGTCAAACTTCGTGCAAGATAGATTCTACGCCTGTCCAGTTTGCGGGCAAGGGCGTAATGCGGGATTTTTTCGCGGACGTACGTCCGCGTCAAAACGGCGTCAATTTAGGTAATTTCGCCAGCTGACGGCGCTGATGCCGCAATCAATCCGTACGCATACGCATGCCCTCACTATGTCCGCGAATTCTAGCAACAGCTCTCATCGTGAGCACGGCGATCGCCCCGCAGGCTGCTCCTGCAACCAGCATGAAAACTGTTGAAGCGACCAGCCAGCCGAGAATCTGAGGCCCTCGAAAATTCTGGTTATACAACATGACAAACAGCGGCGAGGACTGACCCCATACGCTTATCCAGGGGACAAGCGCGCCGATCGAGAATATTCGAAGCTCACCGCGGCCGAATAGCGCCAGGATGACCAGCGGCGTCGGCACCAGGCAGTACATGACTCCGTGAAACAACACCCACACCAACGGCCATCCCACCACGACGAACAGCCCGAGGGCAATGGCCACGGCCGTCACGAGGATCATCTGGGCGCGGAGACTAAACTGAAATCGCGGTAGCGAGATCTCCGCGCGCGATGGTTCCGTCGATTCGGGCATGGGCGCTCGTTCCCAACGCATGGGTTCGGCCAAGGCGGCGCCCGATCATATCGCGCGGCGATGGCCGCGTCGACGTACTGCAGAAGTCGGGTCCTACGCGTCAATCGCCTTCCGAATGATTTCCGGCCGGGCGACATCCTGCCTGGCCCGGAACAGCAGTTGTTGAGCGGTTTCTTTTGGCTTCAGCTCGGCGATACCATGCCGGAAGCGGACGGGGAGCTCGCGGTCTTTGAGAGGCACGACGAAGTTCGACATGGTGATTTGCAACCGCTTCACGAGCTGCACCGCCTCGCCTCGCGTGTTGCCAGGCAGCATGACCACGAATTCGCCGTTATCCAGCCGCGCGACGAGATCTTTCGGGCGCAGCACTTTTTCCAACGCGGGCTCCGCCAGGTCGAGCATTTGCCTTGCGATCGCCTTGCCCGAATTCCGGACGACCGACTCGAATTCCTCGATCTTAAAATGGACCACCGTGAGACGAATTCCGAAGCGATGGCTCTCGGTAACGCGGCGCTTGAGCGCCTGGATGAAAGAGCTTCCGGACCCATTCTTGTTTTCGAGGCCCGCGTCGTCGCCGTTTTTCGCGTTGGTCGGCGCGGGAAGATACTCGGTAGCGGTGATGGGGTAGAAGCTCTTGCCATCGCCCCAGTGGCCGCAGTTTCGCCCGGCTTTCTTTGAGGCGTAGAGCGCATCGTCTGCGCGTCGAATAAGAGATGCTGGGTCCTCGTTCTGCGCGACCTGCGCCACTCCCAGGCTGCAGGTAACCTTCAGCGTCTTATCGACGTACACCGTGGCGGAAGCCTCGACGGCGCGGCGAATCCGTTCTCCGACGATGCAGGCGCCGGCCAGCTCCGTTGCCGGCAGGACCACGGCGAATTCCTCGCCGCCATAACGGCAGGGCAGATCCATATCGCGGGCCTGCTGGCGAAGCGTCTTGGCCACCGTGCGCAGCACCTCGTCGCCGACCTGGTGGCCATGCGTGTCGTTGAATTTCTTGAAGTGGTCGATGTCCAGGATGATAAGCGTCAGCGACGTTCGCTTGCGATCCCATTCGTTGATGCGGCGCTTGAGCTCATCATCAAAGGCGCGGCGATTCGACAGGCCGGTGAGCGAATCTGTGCGGGCCTCCGATTCGTAGGCCTTGATTTCGGCCGCCTGTGCTTCGAGCTGCTTCTCGGCCTTTTCGAGCCGCTGTTGCAGATTGTCGTTGGCCGCGAGGATTTGGTCCATCGCCGTGAGCACGGCCTCGTTCGCGGCGCCGTCTTCACGATTCACGCCGGCCAGTTCGGCCGAGATGGCCTTCATCTTGGCGGCGTGGTCGCCGACGTCGCTCATCACGCCTTTGGCCAAATCGGCCACGCGGCTGGTGGCCATCAGCGTGCGCTCGGCGACGCGGCGGGCCTCTTCGGTGATCGCCGGCTTGGGCGCCGGCTTCCTGAAAGAGGCCTTCGATGATTTCGGTCTGGCATTCCGGCCGCCTAAAAACCATACGCCGGCCGTGAATCCAACGCCCAGCGCGACGCACGCGCAGGCGAGATTCACGAGCAAGAACGTAGTCGTTACGGCCAGCGGAACAAACATCTAGATGGTTTCCAAAAAAACGCGATCCGCGCGAGAGCATCCTCGCCGTCGGGCGCAAAGCGAGCTGCTCCCACGCCGACTAAGCGCGGGATCGCCCCACTTTTGGTAGTCTTGAAAACGTAGATTCCCTGTAACCTATGTCAATCGACTGGTTACGCGGGATATGCCGAATAGCAGACAGCACTGCCGCATTCGCGTACGCTAATCAAATCCTGGCGGCCAATTGCAACGATCATGCGGCTTGTGACCACTCCAATCGGCCCAATGTGCGAGGCTTTGGTGAGCGTCGCAGAAGTATCGGCATCCAGCTTACGAGCAGGTTGGTAGACGTTCGGGGACGGCTGGAAGATTCCCAATTGGTTTAATTGACCAGCATCGGTTACTTGTAATCTGCGCCGCTAGTCCGCACGGGTGGTGATACGCGCCACCCCCCAAGTGAGTATGCTTGTTTTATAGAGCTTTGCACCTTGCTCCGTCACGGTCGAATCCATGCTATACTTCAATCAGGAAGCTTCCTGTACAGCTCTTTTCTCTTTCGCAACGGCATTAACCAGCCTCGTTTCCTGGTGAGGCTCGTTGTTCTTGGACTTTTCACTTGCAGGGAAGTACGGTTTGCGCTCTACCCTCGACTGCGAGGTGCGCCATGCTCTTCTATGTAAAATGTGTCCAGTTCAGACATATCGCGGGAGTCGGCTTCATCGAGCCGGCCTAAGCGACAGAAGACGAATTGCTTGAGCAAGCTCCCTGTTTGGGCGTTCTACACGATCAAATGCCCGGCGTACGGCGAGCGGCGAGCGGCGTGAAAATCCACCTCCTCTCGTGAGGTCGGCAGCCGCTGTCAATATGACTGAAGCAATTCGCGTCAGTGCGTGACGCCCATTGAGTCGCACACCAAACGGCATCGACCGATGCCTATGCAGCGGCCTTGCTGCCTGCCGGGTGTGTGATCGTGCGGTAACCCGACTTCTCCAAATCAATCATTAGACACTGAAAGGTGCACACATGAACGATCCTATTACAACCGTGACGTATTGGATTCTCTGGGCAGGGGTGGCATGGTGTGTGGTTAGCCTCGTGCGCGTTGTCTTCTTGTCATTGTTTAAACTGCGCGGGCAACGCCCACTTTATTAGTATTGTTGCAGGGCCGGCCGCTAGCTGGCCTGAAGCCCACGAGCACTCGGGCGGGCCCGGTGGCGATCACCGGGCTTTGCCCGGAATGCCCGGCCTCGTTCGGCTCATAGGACTTGATTGATCGGCCGCGCCCTTGATCGGACTTTTTGCGTAGTCGAACGCGGCCAGGTACGACATGCCGGGACGACACCGGCAAACCCCCGATGAGCACTGGCCCGCGCTCTGCGGCGGCAAGCCGCAAAAACGTTGCAGTCACCAACGGAAACAGGCGCGCAGTGGGGCGCAACGAGCGGAACACTGCAATTGAAGTTGATGTGCACACTTCGCGCGAGTGTGCGGCATCAAAGTGGAGCCGAAGGGACTCGAACCCTCGACATCTAGCTTGCAAAGCTAGCGCTCTCCCAACTGAGCTACGGCCCCGGTGGGGAGAGGACAGAGGTCAGAGGTCAGAGGTCAGGGAAGGTTTACTTCATTCTGACCTCTGATCTCCGACCTCTGACCTCCTTCTACAGTGGGCGCGCCAAGACTCGAACTTGGGACCTCAGCCTTATCAGGGCTGCGCTCTAACCAACTGAGCTACGCGCCCGCGCGAACGAACCACGATAGCATTCTTGCGGAAACCAGTTATTCTAGGGTCCGGCCGGTAGGTGTCAAAGGCAGTCATTTGCGTGACGCATAGCCCGGCCATCTTGGCCGAGAAGAAGACGCGATCAACTCCGGCAATGCCGGACCAAGATGGTCCGGCTATGCATCTCGAGCGGGCGGCTGGCATTCGCCAAATCGACACCAGGCCCTATATTCAATAGACCGCATCCGGACTTCGGCCGCCCGGCCATGGACTGCCAGGCCGCCTGATTTCGCGGTGCCACATAAACACAAGACAATCGCCCCAGTGAGGAGGTTCCAGGGATGGATTCGAAGCAGATTTTGCGTTACGTCGCGCTCTTGGCACTTGTAATGCAGACGCAGGCCTCGGCCGCCAACGCGCCGACGCTCGAGCAGGCACTTTCGTTCAAGCCGACGCAGCCGCACGTCGAGTACACGATCCCCACGCCCGAAGAGGCGCCCAAGTGCACGTTTCGGCCGGAGCGCGATAATAACGTCTCGGCCTGGGTCGTTCGCAATGCGCAGGGCGACATCCTTCGCCGTTTCGCCGACACGAACAACGACAATACCGTTGATATGTGGTGTTACTACCTCGACGGGCTCGAGGTCTATCGCGACATCGACTCGAACTTCAACAAGAGCGCCGACCAATACCGCTGGTTTCACACGGCCGGCACGCGTTGGGGCATCGACAAGAACGAAGACAAGCGAATCGACGCGTGGAAATCGATCACGCCGCACGAAGTAGCCGAGCAGGTCGTGCTGGCGCTCAAGACACGTGACGCGGCCCGATTCAATTTGCTATTGCTCACGCCCAGCGAGCTCGAGCAGCTGGGTCTTGGGCAGCCCAAGGCCGACGCGCTGGCATCCACGTTAAAAGTCGCCAATGCCGGCTTCAAAAAGCTGGCAGATGAGCAAAAGTTAATCACCGGCGAGAGCCGCTACGTCGACTTCGGCAGCGGACGGCCGGCATTAATTCCGGCTGGCACGAATGGTTCCACGAAAGATTTGATCGTCTGCGATAATGCCTCGGTGTTGATTCAAACCGGCGACAAGCACGAACAGATGGCGCTGGGTACGCTCGTGGCCGTGGGTGATACTTGGAAACTCGTCTCACTACCGGCGGCCGGCGGCGACAGTGAAACGCCGCGGATTGGCCTGTTGGATCCAGGCACGGCCTCCGCGCAAGGCAACGTGGCTGCCGACGCTCCCAATGCGGAGATGCAAAAGTTGATGGCCGAGCTGGAACGGCTCGATCGCCAGGCCGACCAGCTCGCACCAGAGAAGCTCGCCGAAAACGTCCAGCAGCGATCCGATTTGCTTCTACGTTTGGCTGACGTAACGCCCGACGCCGAGCTGCGAGACCAGTGGTACCGGCAGCTTGCCGACATGCTGAGCGTCGCGATTCAGAGCAGCAACGACCCGAAGGGCGTGGAGCAGCTCAACGAGCTGCACAAGCGGCTCGTCGACGCGGACGCGGATGAAAACCTGATTGCCCACGTGGAGTTTCAGCGCCTGTGGGCGCAGTATGTCGTCGATCAGGCGCAGCCGGGAGCTAATCCCACTCAGATTCAGGAACAGTGGCTAAAGGATCTGGCGGCGTTCGTCGGCAAGTATCCCAAGAGCAGCGATTCGGCCGAGGCGCTATTGCAATTAGGGATGTATGAAGAGTTCGCGGGCAAGACCGAGCAGGCCGCCAAGTGGTATCAGCAGCTGGTGACGAATTTCCCCGATGCGCCTCCTGCGGGCAAAGCCAATGGTGCCCTTCGCCGGCTGAATTCGGTGGGGACCCAGATTCGCCTTCGCGGTCAGGACATGCAAGGCACAACACTGGACCTTTCCGCACCGCCGTATCGGGGCAAAGTGGTCCTCATTCATTACTGGGCGTCGTGGTCCGACCGCGCTCAGGCGGACATGGTTCTATTGAAGGATTTCTACGCCAAAAAGGGCGGCCGCGATTTCGAGATCCTCGGCGTGTGCCTGGATGCTTCGCAGGCGGCGGCCAAGGAGTTTCTGGCCGCGAATCGGCTTCCGTGGAAGCACCTTTATGAGCCGGGCGGCATCGATGGCCGGCTGGCGAATGAAATGGGCATCATGACGCTGCCGCTTATGGTGCTTGTGGATCGCGATGGGCGAGTCATAAACCACAACACGCAAATCCCCGAACTGCAAGCGGAGCTGGAGCGCGTGCAGAAGCCGGCGGCCGCGGCGCGAGCGGCGCAGCCTCCGCGCTGACGAGGAGCGAGCAATGAGGCGCGGCATGCCTTCGCCGCGCAGCGGCGTAGGCATGAAATCCTACGCACATGCTCACGCGGCTGTGCCGCGAGAGCATGCCACCACCCGTCGCACCTGCATTCTGTTGAGGCACTTCGGGCTAGCATGGATTTCGATTCGCCGCTATAAAACTCGCCGCAACGTGTAAGATTTGCAAAATCGATTCATTTTGACACGGTCAAACCGCATTTAATTCGTTCGTTATCCCCCCACCGCAGAAATGTCAAGGTGTTTGCGAGCCAGAACTTACTTGCCATGCCTCGGCATTCGCCGCAGCGATGGCGAGCCTTATGGCACGCGGCTCGCTAAGCATCGCCCAACCCGCACTCGCCGGCCGCATCGACGTGACAGTCCACGGATTGGGGACTGAGCTGCCGGCCATCAAATTAAGCGCATTCTCAGGAGGAGCCAGAATGGAATCCGCCTCCGCCGGCGTTGTCGTTGGCTGGCTTGTGTTGCACGCACTCGCATTGGCCCTGGCCTGGGGAACTCGCGTAGCAACCGGTTCGCGCATGGAGTTCGCAATGCAGCTGGCATTTATGGTCGCCATGGCGGCCATTGGCGGCGCGGCGCTCGTTGGGCAGCGAATCGACATCGAAATCTGGCCTGTTTCCGCCGTGATCCTGATGGTGATGGTGCTGATGGCAGTGATCGATCTTCGCCGCGCGGGTGAAACGGCACATGCTTCATAGGAATGCCGGGACCGCGAGGAGTGCGTTGCTCGAGGCGTGCCTGGGGCATCGGCTCGGAGCGAAGAAACTGGGGCGCTGCCCCAGTCACCCGCCCGCCAAATAGCTAGCAGCCGCCGGGTTCGCTCAATCTGCCGTTAAGGTCTTCGCATCTTGGCGCGTCGGCGCACCCGAAGGACCGGCAAAATCGGAAAATCACTCCCTTTCGGCATGACCGTCAGCCGAAACAAGACAGGGAGTCAGAGTTCGGATCGTCGGCGCGGCGGCAGAGTCGCCGCGAAAAGCGCGCCGCCCGCCATGCGGCGTCGTCCGTAATTGACCTAGGGGGGAATGCAATGCGCAAATTCGTATTCGTTGCTTTACTGACGGCGCTCATACTGCCGGCTTCCGCCGCGCAGGCTCAGACGCCCGACGAAAGCGCCATGGCCCAGCATATTGGCCAGGAGCTCAAGGCCAGCGGCCAGCTGCAAAACTATCGGATTGGCATCGAGTTTCGCGACGGCATCGCCAAGCTCTCTGGCACCGTCACGAGTGAAGAGCAGCGGGACACGGCAGTCGAGCTCGCGCGGCAGATCGAGGGCGTGTCGCATGTCGTGTGCAATCTGAGCTGCCCAACCGACGCCACAGGTCCAGCTGCTTTCAATGAAGCGCAGTTCACAGCTGCTCCGGATCCGCAATCAAACGTCATGCAGGCATACGGAAACGAGGTGCCGGCAGCTGCTGCGCCCATTCGCCGCGCGCCGCGGCCCATGCCAAATGGGGTGCATCCGAACATGAACCGCACACGGCCGCGTAACAACATGCCGCTTCCCAGCCATCTGGCCCGCGGCGCCGGCCGGCCTGGGGTTCGGCAGGCCAGCGCTCAAACCGCTTATGAGACAGCCGCCGCATATCCGGAGGGCTGCCCGCCAGGCGGGATGGGTGGTGGAATGATGGCCGGCGGTGGCGCCGTGCCAGTCGGTTTCGTGCCGCACGGCCACGGCCGCGGTCCCAGCTACGAGAATGCCCAGATGCCCGGTTACGCGTGGCCAAGTTACGCCTCGTATCCCAACTACGCAGCGCTAACCTACCCGAAGCAGTATTCGCCGACGGCCTGGCCGTACATCGGCCCGTTCTATCCCTATCCGCAAGTGCCGCTTGCATGGCGCAAGGTGTCGCTGGAATGGGATGATGGCTGGTGGTTCCTTGATTTCAGCGCTCACAATTCGAGCCACTAGGAAAAGCGGTATTCGTCAGAATTCCGCGACGCCTGAGAGTCTTCGACTTCAGCTATATCTGAAAACTCAAAGCCCCGCCGCGATGCAGATCGCGGCGGGGTTTTTGCTTGCGCAGTCAGCGATAGCGGCCGAGGTGCGGGCAGTTTTCTTCGCACAACCGGAAAAATCCGCAAGTTCTCCCCAGACTAACACGATAACTACGGCTAGCCGTCGCTACGAAGCGCATGGGCCGTGGCAGTTTGATGGAATCTCCCAATCGCTGCCGCACGAGAACGAACTCAAAACAACAGTTTGCTTGGAAGAAGGCACTCGCGATGCCAAGAAAAATCACCGCACTCGGGCTTCTGCTGGCGACATGGTCCCTCTCCACGACGGGATGCTTTTGGGGGCTGCCCACCCAGGGCCCAAGCTTGGGCATCCTTTCAGTGCCAATCCCAGTGAGCCCGTTCTTTCAGGACGAGAAAGAAGACGAGTACTGGGAACACGAACGCTATGAGCGCGTGCCGATCCTCGGTCCAGTGACCTCCGGCGGCGCGCCAATCGCGCTCGATCCGCCGAGCGACGATGAGATCATGCGGGCGCTTGAAAAGACGAAACCAGTCGAAGGCGGCATCCCAATGTTGTGGGAACGCAATCGCAACGATGTGCGCATCGTCGTGCACAAGATTGCCGACTACGTCGACCCGCCGCGCGTGTATCCGCTGATCGGCCCGGCGCAACAGCACCACGCTCATTACAAATGCACGATTTACTTCGAGGACGTGCGCCGCGTCGGCTGGCCGGTGCCGCATACGATCCGCGACGAAGATTCCGAGGAAGTCATTTACATCGATCACAACCATTTGCACATGGTCGGTAACGTTGACACGGGCGCCGGCGCGAAGTTCTAGCCCAGGCCGGTCATTCTGCGGCGCGTTTCGTTCGATAGACAAGGAGACAGGGAGACAAGGAGACGAGGAGATTTGTTGAGTCTCCTTGTCTCCCCTTCTCCTTGTCTCC
>DASXWB010000036.1:0-5507 GCA_036503915.1 Lacipirellulaceae bacterium
TAAAATGGTTCAAATCGCGTTACCGCGATGGGGCCACGATCATGCCGTATCGCCCGCGGGGCGTCCCCACGGCTGTCGACTTCGATGGCGACGGCATCGAAGAAATTGGCATGGACATGCTGAGCTACATGGCTTATCTGCGCGGGAGTGACGGCGAATTTGTCTATGTTCGGCATACGAAGAACATTCGTACTGAGAATGCTGTTTACTGCGGTCATCTGTACAGCACGTTCTGTCCGATCTACGAGAGCGACCGTGCAAAACGCCCGCACTGGATGGTGACCGGCGGATTCGGCCCGTTTGGACTGATGAAGCCCGATCCGACCGAAGGCGTCTGGCAAGTGGATCATGGTTACGACGTCCCGCCGAAGATCGGGCTGGTGGACGTCGATGGCGACGGCCGGATGGAGGTCGGCTACGCGGCTTACTACGACTCGACATTCGTGTGCCGCGATTTATGGACCGGCGAGGAAGAGTGGACTCTTGAGCTGCCATCGCCGCCGAACGGCCCGACGTTTTCCGCAGATTTCGATGGCGATGGGAAAGGCGAGTTCCTGATCGCGGGATTCTGTATTGGCACGAATGACGAGGGCAAAGGCGAATTGCGCTGGCAGGCGCCATTTAGTATGGCCGGCGGCGCGATCGCGGATTTTGACGGCGATGGAGTGGGCGAGATTGCCTGCCAGACGCCGGGAAAGATTGTAATTCTTCGCGCAAAGCCTTCGTCAGCGGCAACCACGACCGACCGCTAAGCAGTTACCATCTATTAGCCGATTACTCCGCAGGATTATTTTTCGACGCCGTTCGGTTCTCTGTGGCAAGCTGCACCCACGAGACTTGCGTAATAAGTTGATTCAGCGCCGCAAACGAAATATGGGCATTGGTCGCAAAGCGAGGCGTCGTGTTTGCCGGAAAGGTGGCCAGCGTGGCGTCGCCGACTAGGAACACATTAAAGTCTTCGGAGAGGTTTTTGTAACCGGCAGTTGTCAGGCAGAAACACATATCGGTGGCGTAGCCGGTAAGCAGGACGTGACGCACGCCCTGTGCTTTCAAGAAATTCCGCAGCGGCGGGTAGCCATCGTCGTCGTAATACACGACATCATTGGGGAACACGGTGATGTCGGCTGTCACGGGCACGGGCAAATCCCAAAAGCCAGCGTTGTTGTATTCTGGCCCGAAGGCCAGGCCCGGAAAGTGACGAAAATAGTCCTTCACCGGCTGCTCCGCCGATAGGCTGATTTCTTCCGGCAGCTTCTGGCCGCGGTAATCGAAGTCATTGAGAATCTTGGACAGCTCGCGTTGTCCTTCTTCGCGTTCCGCATCGGTCGGCGTGTGCCGAATCGACCGGTATAGCTTCTTATGAACCGGATGTTCGCCGGCCCGCATGCTGTACATCACCAGCGCTACATTATTGCGAAGGCGCTTCAGGAATGGATCGATAACT
Source organism: Lacipirellulaceae bacterium (assembly GCA_036503915.1). Lineage (GTDB taxonomy): Bacteria > Planctomycetota > Planctomycetia > Pirellulales > Lacipirellulaceae > JABDGM01. The sequence continues at coordinate 1,445 of DASXWB010000036.1, forward strand.
TCGCGCGTGTGCCGGCCCGCGAGATGGTTTTTCTGCGGCGTGCAAAAATCGGCCACGCCGGCTGGATCGGGTGTCCGCCAGCCTTGGCCATCGTCGATTCCCCAAGGATGAACGACGATCACGGCCGTCCGATCGGCACGCAGGCGATTGGGGATTTCGATGATGCCCCGCGCGTTGTAGGAAAACCGCCAGGCACGGACCAGCAGATCGGCGCCTGGCTCATCGATGAGAGCGGGCGCCTCGTAATGCCGCTCTTCGACGACGGGTTCGACGAACTCGGGAAAATCAGCCAAGACCGGCCGAGGGCTCTCGATGACGCGCAGCTCATTGCGATATAGGCGCGGCTGGCCCGCTGACTCCGGCTCGTCCTCACCAATCGCGGCCGAAACGATACCGAAGCCCAAAAACACAAGGAAACTCGGCGCGATCATTAAATTGGCAGATTTCATCGTGCACTGGCCTTTGTTTTGTGGTTTGAACCATCTCACTGATCGGGAAGTTGAATCACGAGTCGAACGGTTCCAGCGTCAGGTTCCACAGTGACGGTTTCATAAGAACGTGGACATGGGTCGGCGAACTTCATCCCGCCGAAGTGAGCCGTCGCCTCGGTATAGCCGTCGGTCTTGTGGTCGAAAATTCTACCCTGAGCGACCTTCAGCTCGACGCCATCCTGCCATTGGAAAGCTTGGCCGATCAACTTGGGGCTGTCCATGTGCCACCAGCTCATGGGCTTTGAGGTTTTACGTTCGATGGTGAGCATGCGCGGCCGCGACAGCTCGACTAACTGTTCGTCGATTCCCGCCGAAACGGGCCCAACGCATCGGATCATCGCCGTTCGGCCGTCGTCGGCCACGAGCATTTGGTCCACTGGCGAAGTCGGGTTGTTCGTATCGTTGGTGGGCAATTGATCCACGAGCACGGCCCGCCCGCCGGCGTGAACGACCAGCCCGCCTTTCTTCATTCCAACCACCAGTGCCCCTGTATGGTACGACGAGCGAAGATAGGCTTCGTTGACTTCAGGCTCGGGAAACTCAAAGGCCAGCGGGAGATTTGCTTCGATCTCTGCGGGCACGTTTTCGTCGTACCATAGAAAGGCGTACGGACCATTGCCGAACAGGAGCTCCTCATGGCGATTGGGCGTGATATAGCGTGTTCGTTGGATGCTGCCCACGCTTTCATCCCACAAAGCCAGGTGCTGGAAAATCGGCCGCTGTTTCGAACGGGCCAGATACAAAAGAACCGGCGACCAGTAATTCAGCTGGCCATAATTTGGGCCGAACAGCACTGAGCGATGACACTCGTTAGCACTAAGTTTCGCAGGCTGTGGGCCGGCTACGGCCGCTAGTGCAATGCGACCCGGGAGTGCGCGGGGGAATTCATGCAGCAAATCCCGACCAGTAACGCGGTTCAACGCATCCAGGAACAGGATGCGATAGATCAACGTGGATGCCCAAAAATTGGAGGACTGATCATTCGTTCCGCTGGGCGTCAGTGCCTGTGGCAACAAGAAATTCACATGTTTTTCGATCGCCAGTTCTAACCAGCTTTCCGCTTGCGGCACTTCACCTAGCAAGGCCAACGCGACAATGCCGAACGGGGCCGCGTCGACGCTCCCATGATGCTTGTTATACCCCTCACCGGCGGTGCCGGGCGCTTGGAAAAAAGTGTAGTACGCGTCCATAACCCCAACAATTGCCGCGCGGACTTCATCGCGCTCAGTCGGCGTGAGCCGGTCAAACAGCAAGTCGTAGCCGACCGCGATTCCCTTGGTGATCCGCAGCACCGCGTAGGCCTTGCTGGCGTCGGGCGAATTCTGCGCTTCATTCCCCCAAACCCGTGCGGCAGCAAGCAGCCAGTCGCGCGCATGAGCAAAGTATGGGTCAGACGCTGGATCGTTGAGCGCCGAGGCGAAGGCGAGCGTTTCAACGATGGCCAAATCGTGCATGGCGGCATAGAAGCGGTCATACAAGTTCTCAAACAGGGGATCCTCCGCAGCGGTGGGAATCCATTCACTGCGCGGTTGCTGCTCTAGGCACCAATCAGCCGACGCCTGCAAGTTCCGCCAAATCAGGGCTCGTTGGCCATCGCCGCGCTTTGCGCGCCACTGCGGCAAATCATCGGGCGCAAAATAGAGGCGGGGATGAGTAGTACGCGGCGTGGCTGCGTCAGCTTGCTTATCCGGCGCGACATCGTTGCCGCGAACATTCCCAACAAGCAAATAAGTGAAGAGCAGCAATGGCCCGAGCAGCCTGTTGCCGCGGTTGGGCTCGACCAAAGACGGGGAGGATGCGATCACAAGTTAAAATCTACGTTCTCGTTCGCCCCAGGCTCGATCACCACCGTCAATTCACTGCCTTCATTGAACTTTTCGGGAATGAATGGCACCAGCTCGTCGATCATCTGCGGCGCTTCGCTGAGCGATTTCCCGGCGATATCGAGCCGCTTGCGCCCGGTCATCTTGTAACCATGAATCTGCACCAAGTTCTTGCCAACGACCGGCCCGTGCGTGGCATCCAGCGAGTACTTGCCGTCGACAATTTTACCTTGCGCGAAGTAGTGGCCGGCGGAATCGGAAAGCGGCTGGAACACGATATCCCCGAATGCTACAGGCTCACCCTGATAGGTTACGCTGCCGCCAACAACTGCGCGTTGGGGCTGCCGCTCGCCGCAGCCTTCAGCAACGCAAAGTATGCAAGCAGCCAATAAGAGGAATCGACTGGATAAGGACCTGCCGCGTATTGACACCAGGATTGAATTCACGGCTTGCTTAGTAGTCGCCCATTGCCTCGGCGTCGGCGATCCGAACCAGGTACTCCACCGTAAACTCATCGATATCGTCGCGCACGAATCGCGCGGAGCCGTCGCAGAGCAGCACTTGAACGCCGCCCGCGTGGTTACTGCTGAAACCCCAAGGATGACCGTTGATCATCGGGGCCAGGAGGGCGTTTTCGAACCGAGTGGCGGCAATCGCCAGCCCGGCGTAGCAGGCCTGCTGGTAGCTGCTGGGGGCTGGAAGAGTTGCCCAAAAGGATTGATACACGTAGCGGTTGTTGTCGCCCAGAGTCACCTCGCCGGAGCGGCGCTCGCCGACCAGAAATGAATGCGAGGACCCGTCGGTGATATGCCGCAACGAAGTGTCGCTGTTGCGGAACAGTGCGCCATTCTGCTTGGACAATTTCTTGAGCGGTATTTTGGTGGGAAGCTCGCGGCAAAAGGCGGGGGTCACGCCGCCGTCATCGGCCCGGTCGGGCACTTGTCCGTAGTAGCACACCAGGCAGGTCGTGCCGCTGCCGACGTAGTTGGAGATCGCCAACTGAGGAATAGGAGGCGTAAAGTTCCCGTTGCCGGCGATAGAAACTGCCGGCGACTCCCCTTCATCGGATGGACAACGAAAAATGGCCAGGGGCAGTCCGATGAGGTCGATGTTCTCAACGGCACCGCCCGGCGTTCCCGCCGTCGACTTCAGCTTGAAGTTCAATTGGTCGTGAAGACCCTGCTCCTCCAAATATTCGAGCACAACGGCGCCCCACAGAAAATTGGGCAGCCGGTCGGGCCGGCTTGGGTTATTGTCTTCAATCCAGCCGGGCGCGAATTGGTTATGCGCGGTATGGTAATTTTGAAATGCGACGCCGAATTGCTTGAGGTTATTCAAGCACTGCGATCGCCGGGCGGCTTCGCGGGCCGCCTGAACGGCCGGCAGCAGCAGGGCCACCAGGATGCCGATGATGGCAATCACGACGAGTAGTTCGACAAGCGTGAACGCAACGCGTTGACGCGTGCCCACGAGTCTCAGCTTGTCGATGGGCAGCTCCACGACCGGTAAGCCGCCCTCAGTCTTTCTTGGGCAACGGCCAAAACGGAGCGCTACACGCTGAAAGTAAAGCATAGCGACGCTCGATCACAACACTGGCGCCAACAGCCCCTCTATGCAACCAAAACGTATGCGCTTTCTACACGGAAACGGTAGCGACAGTCAAGAATATCCGCCGTCCTGGAAGGTTTAGGGCCTTACGCCGCGAATCGCGTTTACTTTTGCAAATAACTAAACAGGTCGCGGAGTTCT
>DASXWB010000037.1:0-8824 GCA_036503915.1 Lacipirellulaceae bacterium
GGCCAAGGTAGGAGCGGAACTGAATCTCCAGGCTGCGCCGCGAGATCGGCACCTCGCGCAAGATGTCTTCCACGACAATGCCATGGTGCGCATGGGTGCGGATGTATCGCAGCGCGCGCACGACGGACGGGTCGTCGATCGCCAGTACGTCGGTCGATTGACGGCTCACCACGCCGTGCGGCGCGATCAGAAGCGGCTGCGCTGGTGGCTTTTCACCCGCCATCATGCGGTGCAGCATGGCCGCCGCCTCGTGGCCCAATCGCTCGCAGGCGACCGAAATGCTCGACAGCGGCGGCGTCGACACTTCACACAAAAGTTCGTCCGCATCACCGGCCAGTATCGCCACGTCATCGGGAACACGCACGGCGCCGAAGTGGCAGATCTCCGCCAGCTGCCGGGCATGATGCGCATCGACTGCCAGGATCGCGATCGGCCGCGGCAGCGCCGCCAGCCAGCGGTTGACGCGACGCTGCTGTTCCTCCCAACCGATCTTTCGGCCGGCTCGATAGCCCGGCTGATATTCGTGACATTCGTAGCCGAGCTCCGCCGCCGCGCGCACGAACGCGTCGCCGCGGTTCTTCGAATAGCGATGGCTGGGCGGCGCGAAGTAGGCGAATTTGCGGAAGCCGCGAGCCACCAGGTGCTCCAGCGCCAGCCGAGCCCGCTCCGCTTCGTCCGTAATCACCGTGCCGACGCCTTTGAGGCCTTCAAACACATCATCCACGTTGACCACGGGCAAATCCTTTTCGCGGATTTGTTGCCACTGCATGCGGCTGGTGATGCGGGCGATGATCCCGTCGCCGCGCCAGCCTTCAGGAATCGCGGGCCGCTGCTCGTGGTCGCGCGGATCGATCAAGAGATGCCAATGAGCGTGCTTTTCCGCATAATGCGCTATGCCGCGGATCACGCGCCCGCCCCAACTGGTTTCCGTTTCGATCAGCACGGCCACGTGCTGCACTTGGAAGGGGACGCCGTTGTTGAGCTCGTCGATCATGACTTTGAGTGGAATCGAAACGCCGAAAAGGGGACGGCGGGGATGCCGCACATTCCGAAGCCCAACGATAATTCAACGCGCGATTGAGCAATCGCGGCTTAGCTGCGCAAAAAAGAGATATCTAATGCCATTATTCTGTCCGCTGACGTCTTTCGCAAGCACTGGATTGTGAAGATTTTTGCTTCCGAACGCGCAGAGGGACACGCGTTTCGACACTTGACGATGTCCCAATCGGCCGCCGAAGATTGACGCAACTTATTACTACCGTTTATGTTATTCCTTGGTGCAGGCACGTGGGCAAGAAGACTCTTCAGAAAGTGTTGGGCCTCATGAGCGGCACATCGGCCGACGGCGCTGACGTTGCGCTCGTGGCCACCGATGGCGAGAACGACATCGAGTTCTTTGGCGGCCTCACCCTGCCTTACGATCGTGAGCTGCGAGCCCGCGTTTTGGAGGCATCGCAGCACGACGTTCCGATCGTCGAGCTGGCCCGTGTCGAGCGCGACATCACGCTGCATCATGCCGACGCGGTGGCCGAGCTATTGCGCACACTGCCGCGCGAATCGCAGGGCGTTGCCCTCATTGGCTTTCACGGGCACACGGTCCGCCACCTGCCCAATGAGCAAGTCACGATGCAGATCGGCAATCCGTGGCTATTGGCCGAAAAGACCGGCATGCGCGTGGTGAGCGATTTCCGCCGGAATGACATGGCCGTTGGAGGTCAGGGCGCGCCGCTCGTGGCCATGTTTCATCGAGCCTTGTTTCCAAAGGAGCCACGCCCGACCGTGATTATCAACCTGGGCGGCGTCGCGAACATCACGTGGCTTGGCGAGCACGACGAGATTATCGCCGGCGATACCGGACCCGGCTGCGGCCTCTTGGATGAGTGGATTCAAGAAATGGCGGGCCAGCCGCACGACGAGGACGGCCGCATCGCGCAAAAAGGAAAGGTCGATGAGGCGATCGTCGAAAGCGCGCTGGCCACGCCGTTCTTTTCCAAGAAGCTGCCGCGCTCGGCCGATCGGTTCGACTTCGATCACGTCGACGTTTCCGGCTTGAGTGTGGAAGATGGCGCGGCAACGCTCTGTGCCGTTACAGTGCGGGCGATCGTGCAAGCGGTGAAGCAGATGCCCAAGCGTCCGGCTGTGGTGTGGGTCACTGGCGGCGGCGTGCACCATCCGGTCATCATGCGGATGATCACCGAGAGCTTTGGCAAGGTGCAAAACGTTCGGCAGATGAATCTTAATCCCGATACGCTGGAGGCCGAATGCTTCGCCTGGCTGGCTGTACGGCACACGAAGGGCCTGCCGTTAACGATCCCGGAAACGACCGGCTGCCACAAACCGGTGTGCGGCGGGGCGATTACGTGCTGACGTAGCAGGCACCGGGCACCAGGCCGCTGGTTTAGCCGCGTGCCGGGTCGGTGTACCGCAGCATTGTCGCGTTCTCGCGTTATTGAGCTGTTGGCGGTTCTGCTTAACGGCACACGGAGTGTGCCTGCTACGTTACTGCCACTTCACGAGCGCACCGGCAAATTCCGGCGCCGCCAGGCGCACGCAGCCTGCGAGCGGCTCATTGATAATGGTCATTTCGCATTGCATCGCAAAACGCTGCAACCACGATTGAAGTTGTTCCCGAACACGTTTGGAGCCGACGAGCAGTCCGCCGGCCGCTGCCAGCGCGAACGGCTGGTCTGTAAGACCAAGCAAATCGGCTGTGCGTCCCACGAGGCCGGCTAATAAATCGCCTGCGCCGTCGAGAATTGCCTCAGCCTCCGCCACATGCCCATCCGCTAGATTGACGACAACCGGTGCCAGCGATGCGATCGTCGCGCGCGAATCGGCGCTGGTGTAGATTGCTTTGGTCACGTCCATAATGCTGCTGGCGCCAAGCGCGCCCGTCACCGCGGCCGTCAGCGGGTCAGAAGTGGATTTCCGCTCCAGATTATTCAGTGCATGCCACAATGCCGACTGGCCAACGTAGTAGCCGCTCCCCTCGTCGCCCAGCAGGTAACCCCAACCGCCACACAATTGCGTTTTGCCCTCGTCGTTGCGGCCGAAAGCGACCGAGCCGGTTCCGGCAATCACGGCGATGCCAACGCATTGCGGCGTGCCCGCGGCCAGCACAGGGAGCATATCCGCGACAACGGCAACCCGCTCGGCCAAACCGAGTGAGCGCACCCAGTCGACGAATTGTTTGCCAACGGACTCATTTGCGGCGCCGGCGATTGAGAGAATCAGCTTGCCTACGCGGCCGCCAGAATAGTTTGCATCGTTGCGCGCGGCCGCGATCGCTGCCGTTAACGCGCGCGTGGCTTCATCAAAACCGACCGAAAGCGGGTTGCCGGCGCTCGCGCGGCCGCGCCCCAAAACGCGGCGCGATTCGGGCTCATTAAGGTCGACCAGCCAGGCCGCGGTTTTCGTGCCGCCGGCATCGACGGCCAGCAATAAATCTCCCGGCGAGTTTGCGATCGAGTCGCGATGCTCGGGGATCGAAGCCATGAGTTCTTAGCGCGCCGGCCCGTTATTCGACGGATAGCCTTCGAGCGCCTTGCGCAAATGGCCCTGCGAATCGGCCAGCAGCCGGCGGGCCTCATTCGAAGGTTTGCCCGTGTAATGGCTGACGATGGCCGTTTTCACCTCGCCGCCGCAATCGCGCAACAGCCGCTCCGACTCCTGATCGGTAAGGTTGGTCACGGCGCGGACGATGCGCCGGGCTCGATCGGCGAGCTTCGAGTTCGACGCCCGCAAATCGACCATGAGATTGCCATACGTCTTGCCGAGGCGGATCATTGCGCCCGTGCTGAGTATGTTGAGGACCATCTTCGTGGCGGTGCCGGCTTTCATGCGCGTCGAGCCGCTGACAACTTCGGCGCCAACCACCGGCGCGATGCTCAGGTTGCATCGTGTGGCGATCTCGGCGTCGCGATTGCAGCTCAGGCCGATCGTGAACGCGCCGACGCTTTGTGCGTATTCCAGGCTGCCGAGCACGTACGGCGTGCGGCCGCTCGTGGCAATGCCCACGACGACGTCGCCGTCGGTGAGCCCGACCTTCTTTAAATCGTCGACCGCCAGCTCGGGCCGGTCCTCGGCGCCTTCGACCGCACTGGTGAGTGCCGGATAACCGCCGGCGATGAGTCCAATGACTTGCGTGGGATGCGTATTGAACGTGGGCGGGCATTCCACCGCATCGAGCACGCCGAGCCGGCCCGACGTGCCCGCGCCGATGTAAATCAGCCGTCCGCCGCGCGCCAGCCGCTCGGCGATCACGTCGATCGCTTGAGCGATTGTCTGGGATTGTTCGGCCACGGCGCCGGCGACTTTGGCGTCTTCCGAATTGATCAGCCGCACGATTTCGGCGGCGGAGAGACCGTCTAAATCTTCGGAAGCCGGATTGCGCGCTTCCGTCGTAAGGTGCTCGAGCATGCCTGTACAAAACTAGAGGAACTGCGAAGACGTGCCCCACGCCTCTCGCACGGACCATAGCATTTTATTCAGCGGTTAGAATCGGATATAGATGAACTGCGCAAAAGAGATAAGGAACTGCGCTGGCCGAGCTTATCGATGAAGTTAGCGTTATCTATCCTGAAATAAATCGCTTCCTGCCGAGCGCATCGGCTCGTGCGTGCGCGCTTGTTTGCTTCTCGAGCGATTGTCCGACGTAATTTGTTCCTCGCGCAATCCGGCAATTCCAACTCATTGAAATTGGCCGGGCCTTCAGGAGCCGAGAGAGGCGTGTACGATTCCCCCGCCCTCTTCGCCGTCGCCATCAGTCCGATTGATTTGGTGATTGTTGCCGTCTATTTGGCGGGGACGACCTTGCTGGGAATTTGGCTGGGCCGCGGGCAAGCGGACAATCGTGATTTCTTTCTGGGCGCCCATCAATTGCCCACGTGGGCGCTTTTGGTTTCGATTGTGGCCACCGAAACGAGCACCGTAACCTTTCTCAGTGTGCCCGGCAAAGCTTACGTGGAAGGCGGCAACTTCACGTTTTTGCAAATCGCTTTTGGTTATATCGTCGGCCGGTTGGCCATCATCGCGTTCTTGTTGCCGGCCTACTTCCGCGGCGAAATGCTCACCGCGTATCAGGTGCTGGAGCAGCGATTTGGCGTCAGCACGCGGCGGCTGGCGTCGCTGGTGTTTCTGGTGACGCGTAACCTGGCGGACGGCTTGCGATTGTTCCTCACGGCATTGGCGCTGAACATCGCCCTGGAGTTCGATATGCTGACGTGCATACTGGTCACGACCGCCGCGACAGCGATTTACTCCTGCGCCGGCGGCGTGCGATCGGTCGTGTGGAACGATTGCATTCAGTTCGCCGTCTACATGCTCGGCGCGATCGTCGCTGCCGGATTACTGATTTCGCAACTGCCGGGTGGATGGGGCCAACTCGTCGCGTTCGGCCAGTCGACGGGCCGCTGGCGGCTGTTCGACTTCGACCCGTTGCTCACCAAATCGTCGATGACGTTCTGGGCGGGCTGCATTGGCGGCGGGTTTTTGTCGCTCGCCACGCACGGCGCCGATCAACTAATTGTGCAGCGCTATCTGTGCGCCAAGAGTCGCTCCGCGGCAAGCTGGGCACTGGGCCTCAGCGGGCTGGTTGTGTTTGCGCAGTTCGCGTTATTTTTGTTTATTGGCGTCGAGCTGGCCTGCTTCAACGAAGCGACCGGCGGAATTGGCGCCAACGTGGGCGGCGATGAGGCGTTCATGACCTATGTGGTCAATCATATGGGCGTCGGCCTGAAGGGGCTGGTGTTCGCTGCCGTGTTGGCGGCGGCGATGTCGACGCTCGCCAGCTCGTTGAACTCCTCGGCCAGTTCGCTGGTGGGCGATTGGTTGTCTCGCATTCTGCCGCCGCTTGATGGCCGCAAGTCGCTTCTCCTTTCGCGCGGTTTGACAATCGCCTTTGCGGCGGTGCAATGCGCCGTCGCGATTTTTGCCTACCGAATGGCGACGAGCGAAGGGGCGGAATTTTTCCACATCGTCGACGCCGTGCTGATCATCGCGGGATTCGCCATCGGTTTGCTGCTGGGATTGTATGCGCTGGGCCTCATGTCGCCGCGGACATCGGAGCCGGTTGCGCTTGCCGCGTTTGCCGCCGGCGCTGGCGTTACGAGTTGGGTCGCTTTCCTGGCGCCCTTCCGGATCAATGGCTTCTGGTACACGCTGGTGGGCAGCGGCACCATTGTGATCGTGGGCCTTGTGCTTACGATGATATTTGATCGAGGGGCAGCCGGGACGATTGCCGAATCCGAATGAGTTTTTGTGCTTTTTCCGCTCAGGGATCAATCCAGTGCAACCTCAATCGCCACAAAACGGTGCTGCGTTTCGTGTGAAAATAATGCGCTCAAGCATTTTGCCGCTCATTCTTGTAGCCGCCGCGGCGTGCAGCGTGGCGGTGGCGACGGCGTCGCCCGCCCGCGTTTCGTTCGAGTCGGCCGGAATGGACGCGGCACTGGAAGGTCGCATCGAGCGATTGGTGGAGCAATCGATCGACCGCGGAAACATGCCTGGCTGCGTCGTTCTCATTGGCCGCCGGGCGGGGATCGTGTTGGAAAAGGCTTACGGCAATCGCGCTGTCGAGCCGGAAATCGTGCCGATGACCACCGATACGGTGTTCGACATGGCCTCGCTCACCAAGCCGGTGGCCACCGCCACAAGCGTGATGATTCTCATTGAGCGCGGCCAATTGCGGCTGCAGGACAAAGTGGCCAAGTTCTTTCCCGAATTCGCGGCCAAGGGGAAAGAAAACGTCACCATCGAGCAACTGCTCATTCATTCCGGCGGCCTGATTCCTGACAACGCCCTCGAGGATTACGACGAAGGCTGGAAGTCGGCGAAGCCGAAGATTTGTGATCTCGAGGCAAGTTCAGAGCCAGGCGAGCGGTTCAAATACTCGGACGTCGGCTTTATCCTGCTGGGCAAGATTATCGAAGAGGTCAGCAGCAAGCCGGTGAACGAGTTTGCCAAAGAAGAAGTGTTCGGAAAGCTTGGCATGAATGAGACTGGCTATCTGCCGCCGGATGAACTGAAGGCCCGCGCTGCGCCCACGGAAAAGCGCGACGGCGAGTGGCTGGTGGGCGTCGTGCACGATCCGCGTGCGGCGAAAATGGATTGCGTGGCCGGCCACGCGGGACTGTTCAGCACGGCCCAGAATATGGCGACTTACGCCACCATGATGCTCAACCGCGGCCGCCACGGGGATACGCGTCTTCTCAGCGCCGCCACGGTAGAGGAAATGATCCGGCCGCGCAACATCCGCGGCCAGCGCCGCGCGCTGGGCTGGGACAATCAGACGGGCTACTCGCGCAACCGGGGCGAGCTGATGAGCCGGCGTGCGTTCGGCCACGGCGGCTTCACCGGCACGGCGATGTGGATTGACCCAGAGCTCGATCTGTACGTCATTTTTCTGTCGAGTCGGCTGCATCCGGACAGTCAAGGCGAGGTGAATGATCTGGCGGGCCGCATCGGGACGATCGCATGTGCTGCGATTACACGTAGCCGAGTTTCTCCGAAACTCGCGGAGAAAAAGGCGGCGGAGAAAAAGGTGTCAGGAACCGTTCCACGGAACAGCGTCAAACGTGAGCCGCGTCAAGTCACGAAAACGGTTCCTGACAACTTTTTCGGAGTTCAATTGGGGATTGACGTGCTCGCCGCCGACGGCTTCAAGCAGCTCGAAGGCAAGCGCGTTGGCCTAATCACGAATCACACGGGGATGGATTCCGCCGGCAAGTCGACTGCGGACTTGCTTCACGAAGCGCCAAACGTCAAGCTTGTCGCCCTTTTTGGACCTGAACACGGCGTCCGCGGCACGCTGGATCACGACGGCATCGCCGATTCGGTCGATGAAGCCACGGGCCTGCCCGTGTACAGCCTCTACGGCGAGACGCGCAAGCCGACCGAAAAACACCTTGCCGGCATCGATGTGCTTGTGTTCGATATCCAGGACGTCGGCGCACGGTTCTACACCTATACTTCGACGATGTTCATGGCGATGGAGGCGGCCGCCGCGGCGGACATAGAATTCGTCGTGCTCGATCGGCCGAACCCGATCGGCGGCGAAATCATTGAAGGGCCACTTCTAGATGCCGGTCGCGAGTCGTTCGTCGGCTATCATCCGATCCCGGTGCGGCACGGGATGACGATTGGCGAATTGGCCCGCATGTTTGCCAAGTATCGGAAGCTCGACGTCGAGCTCACGGTGATCGAAATGAAAGGCTGGCGGCGCGGGCAGTACTTGTTCGACACGGGCCTGCGCTGGACGAACCCGTCGCCCAACATGCGCTCGCTCGAGGCTGCCCTGCTCTACCCGGGCATCGGGCTGTTGGAAACCACGAACGTGTCGGTCGGCCGCGGCACCGACACGCCGTTCGAAGTGATGGGCGCGCCGTGGATCCACGAGCGCGAGCTGGCGGAAATGGTAAACGCCGCGAACCCGCCGGGCGTGCGCGTAGTGCCAGTCCGCTTCACGCCCACGAGCAGCAAGCACGAGGGCAAGGAATGCGGCGGCCTGAATTTTGTCATCACCGACTGGAACGAGTTCCGCTCGTTCGAGCTGGGTCTCGTTGTGGCCCACGCGCTGCGCAAATTGTATCGCGACGAGTGGGAAACGAAGCCGTACATGCGGCTGTTGGGCAACGAAGAAGTTTACCGCCGGCTGCTGGATGGCGACGACGTTGCGTCGATTCTTACATTGGTCGAGGATGAGGTTGGCGCATTCCGTGCGCGTCGCCGCGCTTTTGAGTTGTACGAATGACGATTCATAATCGCGAATTATCTCACGCAAAGGCGCAAGGGCGCAAAGTTACGAACCAGCGCTTTATCAAGCTTT
>DASXWB010000038.1:0-1710 GCA_036503915.1 Lacipirellulaceae bacterium
TTCCGCTAATCCATTTGGCGCGGAACGAGATTTCGTATTCTCGCCCGTTTTGGATTGTGCGCCCGGCGGCAAGTGTGGTTTCGGCGTGATTGTGCATGTGTTCCGTCGGACCGGTCGCGACCAGGCGCAATACCTGATTGGTCGGGTCGTCCGCATCGACGATCACTTCGCTGTGACGATGGTTTCCGATGATGCGCCAGCCACTTGCCGGACCGCCGGGATTGTCGGATTCGAAGGAACCGTTGACGAGTAGTTGCAATTGGCTGGCGGTTCCAGGGGATTCGAGAACGCTGATGTCGTCGAGCAACACCTCGCCGCTATCGAGTAAGCCAAGAATAAACTCGTGCCATACTCCGTCCGGCCCGACCGTGCTGGCTTCCGCGATGCCACGGTAGGTATAGCTCACCCACGTCGAGCTATCGGACTCGTCGCTAGCCGACCAGGCTTCTCCAATGCTATTGTCTGCATCGGGATTGCGCAGTTCGAGGCTCGAGCCGTTGCCATCGGCCGCACCGGCCCAGCGGCCGTTTTCGTAGTAGTGAACCTCGTCCGCCGTGTTGCCGACGGCGTCGACGAGCACAATTCGGTCGTTGTTGTTGTTCAGCCCCCCAGAAAAATCTCCTAGGACGCGGATGAGCGGATATTTCGCTGAAAGCTTTGCCGCGTCATTGGCCACCACCAAATATTCGCCGGGCGCAATCAACGTCCCGGCCGGGAAAACATAGTTAATCGCGTCAGCGAATTGCCAACCGGAAAGATTGATCGTCTCGGTCGAACTGCGATTGTAGAGCTCGATCCACTCCTGGAGATTCTCCGTAATCACCGTCGCCGGCGTACCCGGAGTCCCTGGATTTCCTGGACTCGTCTGTACGGCTGCGATCAATTGCACGCCGAACATGACGTCGCTACTTTCCGAATTCGCCTGATGCACCTCGACGGAGAATCGGTTTGTCCCCACCACCAAGTCACTTGCCGAAATTACGATCTCTTCGCTCAAAACCGCATCGCCCGGACCCCCGACGGCAAACGTCGTGGAGTCAATCGCGCCCGAGGGCATATTGAATCGTGGACCAACCTCAACGCCGTTGATGTAAAATACCGCCCCATCGTCGATCACGTGCCGCAATCGCAGTTCATCCAGATCGGCCAACGCTTGGGCCGTCAACGTGAATTCCGTCTCAAAGTAATACGTCCGCACAAACGGCGATACCGACTGCGGATTCGCCAGCGTCGTATTCAATCCTGGCGCCGGAACTAATCCGGTTTCGAAGCCAATCAGCCCCGCGCCTTGTGACCAGTTGCCGCCGACTGCGTGCGCCGACGCTTGCCATCCCGCCGGCAAAGCCTCGCCCGCGGAGTTATAGCGCCACAACTTGTTCAAGGCAATCAATTCCGTTGTGGCGTAGGTCGGCGGGGATGGCGGAATGCCCGGCGTAGCCGGGGTGCCCGGATCGGGCAGATGGTGATACATGATCTCGTTGATCACGATCTCGTCGTGGAACGAAAAAGTATTGGCGCTGCCGGGCGTAGCTACGTCGGGAAACTGGAACCGTCCCGTTCCATGTGGCGAACGGCCCTGAAGCCTGTTGGTGACCATCGCCGCCGCGACTACCGAGCTACCGTCAGGAACGACAATGTAGATGCGATCGCCCGAGCTCGCGTCGAATCCGATCTCGATTTCGGTGAGTGCCAGGTATTGGCCGGGTGCGA
>DASXWB010000039.1:0-8732 GCA_036503915.1 Lacipirellulaceae bacterium
TGGCCGACGCGCGCTTATGGGCCGAAGGTGGCGATGTCCCGCCGGAGAAGCGGCCGCTCGACGCCGGCTTCCACGAACTGCCGGAGCGACTGCTCATGGAGCGTCGCGAAAAAGGTGTGGCGAGCGAAGTCAGCCAGATTAAGGACGCCGCTAACCGGCTTGCTGAACTGGTCGACACGGTTGTCGTGCTGGGCATTGGCGGGTCGTACATGGGCGCGCGGGCGATGCTCGAAGCCTGCTGCCATGCGTACTACAACGAGGTCGAGCCGGCGATGCGGCGTGGCCGCCCGCGGATGTATTTCGAGGGGAACAATGTCGACAACGACGCGCTCTTGGATTTAGTGCGGCTATTGGAAAGCCGCGGCGATCGTTGGGGAATCGTCGTCATCAGCAAGAGCGGCGGCACGCTGGAAACCGCGGCGGCATTTCGCATCCTGCTGCGCGAGCTTCGCGGCACGCTCGGCCACGAAGCCAATAACATCAGCGAGTTGGTCGTGCCGGTCACGGGAAAATCGGGAAAGCTTTTCGACCTGGCAAAGGCGCTGGGTTGCAAGAGTATGTTCGACGTGCCGGAGGGGGTCGGTGGCCGGTTTTCGGTGTTGTCGGCCGTCGGTTTGCTTCCGGCTGCCCTGCTCGGACTCGACATCGAAAAGCTGCTCCGCGGCGCTGCGACGATGAACGAACACTTTCGCACGGCGCCGCCTGGCGAAAACATCGTGTTGCAATTCGTCGGCATCGGCCATTTGCTGGAAGTCGTCCGCGGCTGCACTGTGCGTGTGCTGGCCACCTGGGGGAAGCGGCTGGAGGCACTTGGTTTCTGGTACGATCAATTGCTGGCCGAAAGCCTGGGCAAGCAAGAGTGGGGCGCGCTGCCTCTCACGGTAGTCAATACGCGCGACTTGCATTCGCGCGGGCAGCAGCACCAAGAAGGAAAGCGCGACAAACTGATTACGAATATGTTTGTCGAACGGCCGCGCAGCGAGCCCGTGGCGATCGGCCGCAGTGAGCTCGACCAAGACAGGTTGAACGAGCTGGCGGACAAGACTCTGCCCGAAATTCTGGCGGCGGCCCTGGCCGGAACGAACAAAGCATATCGCGACGACAGTCGGCCGACGGCCGACATTGCGCTGCCGCAGCTGGACGAATACACGCTCGGGCAGTTGTTTCAGATGCTCATGCTTGCCACGGTCGTCGAAGGTCGGCTGATTGGGATGAATCCGTACGGCCAGCCCGGCGTGGAGGCATACAAGCGAAATATGAACGCGATTTTGCGCGAAGGTTAGATTTTGACCACAGACTCAGAGTTCACAGAGAAGACAAGATTTCTTGTTTGGAAAACGCGAAATTGCAAACGAAATGATCGACTGAATTCTTCATACTCCTTCGTATCCTCTGTGTCTCTGTGGTTAACTGGATCGTTAAAGGAATGCGTGATGGCGACGCAAATCACCTGGCTCGGCCACAACTGCTGGTCGATTGAAACGGCCGGCAAGACGGTCTTGCTCGATCCATTTCTGAACGACTCGCCCACCGCGCCGACGAAGGCCGACACAGTAAAGGCTGACTTCATTTTGGTTTCACATGGACACGAGGATCATGTGGGGGATTGCGTGGCAATTGCCAAGCGGTCCGGCGCGCCGGTGATTGCGAATTTCGAAGTCACGCAGTGGCTCAGGAAAAAGGGCGTAGCTGACGAAAAGCTCGTCGCGATGAACCCCGGCGGCGGCATCCAGCAGCCGTTCGGGCACGTGAAGTTTACGATCGCGCATCACAGCTCGAGCATGCCGGACGGCAGCTATGGGGGCGTGCCCGGCGGGTTTTTGCTGGCGCTCAACGATTGCCGCGTGTACTTCGCCTGCGACACGGCGCTGTTTCTCGATATGAAATTGATTGGCGGCGGGGGGTTGGACCTGGCGGTGCTGCCGATCGGCGACCTCTACACGATGGGACCGGAGGACTCGATCGATGCGATCAAGTTTCTGAACCCCAAACGTGTGACACCTTGTCATTACAACACCTGGCCGCCGATTGTGCAGGATGCGGCGGCCTGGGCCGAGCGCGTGCGGTCGCATACTGCGGCCGAGCCGGTTGTGCTTCAGCCGGGGGGGAAGATCTCGCTCTAGATCTCAGCCGATGGCTCCTGAACTGCCAAGGGCGGCACCGACTGGGCGAATAGCCTTTATCTTCTTGCCTTCAGTGAGCATGAAGATTCCTTGACGATGCATTTTCTGACATTCCAGTGGCTACCACTCCGCGCACTGGGCCGTCATAATGATGCCTGTCGACGGTGGCCCATTTTCAACAAGGCGATTGAGGGATTTCTCATGCAATTTCGTAGCACCTTCGGCCGCGGCGCGACGTTGGCGCTCTTGACGGCAGTGATTTTGCATTCTGGCGTGTCGCAGGCACTCGCGCAGGAAGAGTTGCGCTGGAAATTCAAGGAGGGGGAGAAGCTCGATTATAACATGGTGCAGGACATGACGATTGGCACGCAAGGCGGGCCGCTGGGCGCGCAGAACGTCGTCATGCACCAGGAGATGGATATGACCTGGGACGTCGTTGGTGTGAATGAGGAAGGAGACGCGGTAATCAAGCAAAAGTTCGAGCAGATCAAGATGAAGATGACGCTGCCGCCGCCGCTGGGCGGATTTGAATACGACACGAAATCGGACGCCGCACCGGCAGGCCCGGCCGCCATGCTCGCGCCGATGTACAAAAAAATGACCGAATCGGAATTCGAGCTGACGATGACCTCGCGCGGCGAGATCAAGGACGTGAAGATTCCCGAGGAAGTGCTCAAAGCATTGCAAAACAGCCCGGGTGCCCAGGCGCTAGGCGAGATGGCGACGCCCGAAGGATTCAAGAAAATGATCGCGCAAGGCGCGCTCGTGCTTCCGGAGAAGGCGCCCAATCCGGGCGAAGAATGGACGAATAAGGTCGAGGTAAACAATCCGCAGGCTGGGAAACAAGTCATCGAGACGACCTACAAGTATGTGGGCCCCAAAGAAGTCGAGGGCGTCACTTACGCAGTGTTCGAGCCAAAATTGAATATGACGTTCGAAGGCACGCCCCAAGTTCAAATGAAGGTTTCCGAACAAGAGTCAAGTGGCGAAATCCTGTTCAATATCGAAGAGGGCCGCCTGCACTCCACCAAGCTCGACCAGAAGGTGACCATCGACGTCACGGTCATGGGCCAGACGATCAAGCAAAACATCGACCAAACGATTGAGGTGAAAGTCGCACCCGCGGCGGAGTAATCGCCTTGGCGTCGACCGCAAGGTCGAATGTGTGACGGTGGTCGACGCCAACTTTTGGAGTTTCGGCGTGGGAGACAAGGCCAAGGCGAATAACCGTCATCTAGCGGCGCGGACTTGAATTTCATCTCCTGCGACGCGAACATCGAAAGTGTCGACAGAAAGCCGCGGGTTGTCGGCCCATTTGCCGTCGCGCACGCAGAATCGCCAGGCGTGCCACGGGCAAGTGACGACGCCCTCTTCGTCGACGTAGCCCGCACCCAGGGATGCGCCCATATGCGGGCACAGGTCGTCGATCGCCAAGTATTGGCCCTTGTGCAAAAACACGGCCACGAGCCGGTCGCCGACTTGAAACGAACGGCCCTCCCCTTCCGGTATCGCGCCGACTTTGGCCACCGTGACGAAGCCGTGGCTTGAGGACGGTGAGTCGGCCATCGCGATCTGGTAAAGCGCTAGATGCAAGGACCCGTCCACGGCGAAATGCCGGTGCGGGCTGGGACGATATGTGTAGAATAAATCATAGGCCCTCTGCGCGACAGGTCGAGTGTTGTGTCTGAAACAAGCCAATCCATCTCGCTCGAAGACTTTCAGGCGCTCATTCGTCGGATGTACCTCGAGAAGGATGTTGCACGAGGCGTGGATGGCACATTCATGTGGCTGATGGAAGAAGTGGGCGAGTTGGCGGCCGCTTTGCGCGAGGGCACGCCCGCGGAGCAGGCGGCGGAGTTTGCCGATGTTCTTGCCTGGCTTACAACCATCGCCAACGTAGTGAATATCGATCTCGCGGCGGCGGTCCGCCGGAAGTATGGCGCCGGCTGTCCGGGCTGCGGACAATTCGTATGCACGTGTGACGACGCTGGTAAGCCGTAACAGGCTGCGTGAGTAGGTGAGTAGGTGGGTAAGTGAGTACGTGAGTACGTGAGTAGGTTAGCCGGTAAAACGCGACTTTGTTTGCGCTCTGCGTTGCTTCTTGCGCTGCTAAGCGCCACCTGGGATACCGCTGGGGCCCAGACGCCCCGCATCGTCGAATTCCGCGTGGGCGTGAGCAGTCACTACAAAGTTGGTCACTGGGTGCCGGTTCGTGTGGCTGTCGACGAGCCTGGCTCGCTCGAACAGCCGCGAATTGAAATTGCAGTGCCCGACAGCGACGGCGTGATGACAACGGCCAGCGCGCCGCTGACGCCATCGACCATGACTGGCGGGCCGGCCACGACAGTTGTTCACACGATCGTTGGCCGGGTTGGCAGTCCCATTCGCGCTTCGTTAGTGGATCGCAACGGAACGCGTATTGATGAGAGAATTTTGCGGCCTGGGCCGCGATCTGTGAATAATGGACCCGGTATCGTCGAGCTTTCCGCCACGGGCGAGTTGATTGTTGCCTTAAGCTCGGAAGAGTTTGGACTTGCCGAAGCGATCGGCGCTTCGGATGCCGCGTCCGGTGTGACGGAGCGGCGAACGTTGCGTTTGGATCGAATCGATGAGTTGCCAACCGAATGGTTTGGCTACTCGAGCGTCAACGTTATGGTGATTTCAGTCGGCGACGGCGCGTTGAGCCGCGAATTGGCGGCCGACGCGGCGCGGTATGGGGCGCTTGCGCGTTGGGTGGAGCTTGGCGGCCGGCTGGTGATCTTGTGTGGCGGCGCGCAATCGAAGGAGATTCTCAGCGCAGCCGGCCCGCTGGCGGGCCTGATTCCTGGCAAGTGGGCCGATACCATTTCCTTAACGGAGACGGGCCCGCTCGAGCAGTTTGCCGAACCCGCCGGACCGATTGGCGGCCGCGGACGCGGCCCGGTGCTTGCGGTTCCCAAGCTGACGGAGGTCGATGGCAACATCGAGGTATATGCCGGCCGTCAGGCCAGCGATTTGCCGCTCGTCGTGCGCTCCGCGCGCGGTTTGGGCGAAGTTGCGTTTGCTGCCGTCGATGTCACGAAACGACCGCTGGCTGAATGGCAGGGACGCCCCCAGTTTCTTCGAGCGCTTCTGCGCCCGTACCTTTCGCAGGAAGACTCCAAAGACACGTCGCAAACGCTGGTCACGCGCGGCTACGACGATCTTTCGGGCGCATTGCGACAACAGTTGAGCCGTTCATACGCCGGCGTGTCAATCGTTCCCTTCTCGGCAGTCGCCATATTGGCGATTGCCTACTTGGTCGTGCTTGGGCCCGGCGATTATTTTTTGGTTCGCCGTTGGCTGCGCCGGCCATGGATCGCCTGGTTGACATTTCCCGTCATCGTTCTCGTCTTTGCGGTGGCCGCGCTGGCAATTGGCGACTGGCGCAAAGGCGTACCGCAAGCGAAGCTGAATTGGCTTGAACTCATCGACGTGGATACGATTTCTGGCCGGACGCGCGGCTCATATTGGGGTGCACTCTATAGTGCGGCGACGCGGCAGTTCGATCTCGCGTTCCAAACCGCTGACCTTGCGAGCCGCGATCGGTCACAGCCAACAATACTGCTTTCGTCGTGGGGGTTGCCGGGAGCGGGAATCGGCGGGATGCACGTCCGGAGCGCGAATTCTAGTATTATCGATAAGCCGTATGGCTACGGGCCACAGCTTGACACGCTTGAAGGCGTTCCGGTACTTACGTCGTCAACCAAATCACTCACGGTACGCTGGACCGCAGAGGTCGAAAGGCTTTTTGACGCGCAGCTGACGGATGACGACGGCTTGGCGCGCGGTACGATCGTCAACCGCACCGGGCGGCTGCTGCGGAATGTGCGATTGTTGTACGGCGGCTGGGGCTATCGGCTGGGAAATCTTGCGGCAGACGGCCGGATCGAGGTGGACGACAAGCTCGATGCACACCGCGTCAAGACCATCGTCACGAGCGCGGCGCTGGCGGGGTCGGCCGGCGGCTCCGCGGCGGCCACGCAAATAGTGGCGGAAGGTGCGTCGCCCTTAGGCTTGTTGAACCTGATTATGTTTTACGAAGCTGCTGGAGGACCTGCATTTGCCCAGTTGCCGAACCATTATCAAGCGGATTGCGATTTGAGCCGGCATCTGGAGCTGGGGCGGGCCATCCTCGTGGCCGACTGGGCCGGAACTGGAAGCCGGTTAGTTGATTCATCAATTGATGAGCCGCTCGGCGCAGAGGGCGATTCAGGCGCAGTCATAATACGATTTGTTCTTCCCGTGACGAAAAATGAAATAACGCGCTGACGCCAAAGGTTATGGACTCGTCGCTTAAGCGACTAGCCGACAAAAGTGTATCGCAATATTCGATACTCCTCTCTCCATGATTGAAACCCGCGACCTAACGAAAAAATACGGAGAGCTGTACGCGATCAAATCGATCGATCTCTCGCTCGAGCGCGGTGACGTGTTCGGTTTCATCGGCCCGAATGGGTCGGGCAAGACGACGACGATGCGAATCCTGGCTACGCTGCTCAGCCCGACCTGGGGCGAAGCCTATGTGGGCGGCCATTCAATCTACACGCGGCCCAAGGAAATCCGCCGCATGATCGGTTACATGCCCGATTTTTTCGGCGTGTACGACGACATGAAGGTAATCGAGTACCTGGAATTTTTCGCGGCCGCGTATCGCATCCGCGGGCCTAAGCGCCGGCAGGTTTGCGATGAGGTGCTCGACCTCGTGGAACTCGGCTACAAGCGCGAAGCGCTCGTGACAAGCTTGTCGCGAGGCATGACGCAGCGCCTGGGCCTGGCGCGCGTGCTGCTTCACGACCCGCAAGTGTTGCTGCTCGACGAACCGGCTAGCGGACTCGATCCGCGTGCCCGAATCGAAATCCGCACGCTGCTCAAGCGGCTGGGAACTATGGGCAAGACGATCATGGTTTCGAGCCACATCCTTCCCGAGCTGGCCGACATCTGCAACAAGGTCGGCATGATCGAGCAGGGTGAGTTGAAGTTCAACGGCACCGTCGTGGAGTTAATGAAGATCGTGCGGCCGCACGTGGTTCTTAACGTCGGCGTGGCCAGCGACCGCGACGCAGCGGCTAAGCTGTTAGAAAGCCATAAGTTAGTCGGCCGGGTCGACGCGGGCGAAAAGCACTTGACCGTGACACTGCTTGACGGGCACCACGACTACAGCGACTTGGCGACAATGCTAGTAACAGCGGGGCACAAGCTGACGCTATTCCGCGAGGAAGAGCTAAATCTCGAGACGGCGTTCATGGCGCTGACCAAGGGACTCACGTCGTAAGCTTCTCAACACTCGGTCGGATCTCGTCCAGACTACAGCGTTTTTTGGAATTGGTGTAGCCAACGCCTATATAACCGGCGACGGGTATCACCGCAGCCGCGGTCGCCGGCGTGATGCCCCGGTCCGATGCACCCTTACCGAAGCCACTTGCTACGCCAAATCGAAAACTGCTCGCTTGCTTCTACCGGCCAGTCGGCCAGAGCATCATCGAATGACGAGTGCAAACGGTCGGACGGCTGGTCAATCGCCAGCTCATCACGCGCGAGAAGCCGCGAGTTGCCGGCCGCATCGGCGGCGTCACGCACGCGATGGCTTGCAAGCAGTTCGAGCAAGTTCTCGGACGACCCATCGCCGAAGGGGCGCCACGCGGAGCGGAGCCGCGGAGGTGAATAGGCTCGCTCGTTGCCGAGCGGACTATAAAACGTCTCTGCCAAGGCCGCGCTCAGAGTCACGGACCCCGCAGCCGGTTCTGGAGTGCTTAGAGGCGAACCCCGCTCCGATGCAGTCTCATCCAAACGGACCGCGGCGCCGGTGGCGACGGCC
Source organism: Lacipirellulaceae bacterium (assembly GCA_036503915.1). Lineage (GTDB taxonomy): Bacteria > Planctomycetota > Planctomycetia > Pirellulales > Lacipirellulaceae > JABDGM01. The sequence goes on from DASXWB010000039.1 coordinate 7,960, forward strand.
AGCGATCCGTTTCCCGCGTGGCGGCGCCAGATGACGTAGTCGGCCGCATCGACGACGCCGTTGCCGCTGCCATCCGCGCCGCTCGACGGAGCGACAGTCAAGCTGAAGCTGCTCCTCCAGAAGTTGTAGTCGCCGTCATCGACCAGGCCATTGCCGTCGTAGTCCCCGGGAATCATTGCGGGAGGGACAATGAAGTCGGCTTCGACGAGCGCACTCCAATCGGAGCCATTTCGGATGCGCGCCTTCACCTGGATCGAGGCGTTGAGCGTAATCGGCCCGGTGTACGATACGGCCGAGGCGCTTAGCCCTCCGCCCATCGACCGCGGGTCAGACCCATCCAGTGTGTAATAGATCGTCGCTGCGCCGGGCGAGCCGACGGGCTTGCTCAACGTGAGCTGGACGCCTGGCTCGATCAGGCCGCCAAAGCGGCTGAACAACGGAGCGCCCAAAGTTGGATAGAGGTTGTCCTGCAGAAGCTGGTTAAAGACCGTGTTCGTTCGCCCGGGAATATAGTTGTTTCGTACCCGATTGACCTCGGTCTGCCAGTCGGCGCGCGTCAGCGGCGTCGACCGCTTGGCATCGCCCCAACGGGCCGATTCGGCCACCACCGCCTGGAAGATTTCGGCGGTCCGCTGGTCGAACAATTCCCTCGCCTTGGCCACCGTCAGCACGCCGTCGTTGAAAAAGTGTTTATGGATGCGATCGGCCACGCGCAGCCGGAACTCGGGGTTGGTCGTGAGCCTCTGGAACATCCACTGCGGGTTGCTCTTGCT
>DASXWB010000040.1:0-1971 GCA_036503915.1 Lacipirellulaceae bacterium
AGCGGCCAGTCTGTAAGTCTTGCGAAACGACCGCCTGACAGCCGGGATGCTTGCGTTGACGTATTTTGGCAGCGGCGCTAGAATCGCGCGAGGCCGAGATCCCGCAAGTCGATTGCACGCCCGCGATGCCAAATTCCCCGACAGAAATGGCAATGATACCTGCGCGGCTCGTGCCGGCGTGGCTATTTTCGATCTCGGTCCATTGCTGCATGATGGCCCTCTTGGGACTGGGCTTTCAGCACGCGCCGAGCGGTGCGGCGGACGAGCCGGGGCGGACGGCCGGCATCGTGCTGAAGCGCACGAGTGCCGAAGGCGATTTGTACGAAGGAGAAGAGAAGCACGCCGAGCAACCAGCGACAATCACGGACATAGCCGCACCGGAGCTTCTCCCCTCGTTGCCAAGCGAAACCGTTGGCGCGAATGCGGTCGATGAGTTGCCGCAACCGCCGACGCCCGGTGCCCAGGCGTCGAGTGGCGGCGGACAGGCGAATGCCGGCCAAATTCCATCTGGCGGAAGCCGGAAGGGCCCGGTCGCCGCATCGGCCGATGCACGCGTGAGCGTGTTCGGCGTTCAGGGAACCGGCAGCAAGTTCGTGTACGTGTTCGATCGGTCCGCGAGCATGGAGGGGCCGCCGCTGGCGGCCGCGAAGCGCCAACTCATCGAAAGCCTGCGCTCGCTTGAGAGCACGCATCAGTTTCACATCATTTTCTTCAACACGCGCACCCGTTCGTTCGACATCACGGGCGGCGGACGGCGGATCGCCTTCGCCACGGACCGCAACAAGCAGCTGGCGGCGAATTTTGTCGGCGGCATCACGGCCGACGGCGGCACCGACCGGCTGACCGCGCTGCGGGAAGCAATCGGTATTGCGCCGGATGTTATCTTCTTTCTCACGGATGCCGACGACGCGATGCCGGCCAGCGAGCTGGCCGAGATTGCCCGCGCGAACCGGCGGTCGCGCGCGGCGATTTGCGTAATTGAATTTGGCCGCCGAAGCACGCCGCCGGGCAGCAATTTTCTTACCGAGCTTGCCCGCGAAAGCGGCGGGCAGTATGGGTACGTGAACGCCGCCGCGTTGTCGCGCTAGTTTGTGATGGGGCCCGCACCAAAATGGAAACAAAGACAAGGAGACAAGGAGCGGGGGAGTCAAGAAGACACAATCATCTAGCTGAATCTCCCTGTCTCCTTGTCTCCTTGTCTCCCTGTCTGGCTATTTTCCTTCAGCGCGCAACAAGCCGATGATTGTTCAATTCCCCACAATCGCCGCGCTCGTGCTCGCACAAACGGCCGAGCATCGTGCGCCGGAGACTTTTTTTGAGATCGTGTTCTCCGGCGGGCTGGTGGGCATCTCGATTATGGTGCTCATTATCCTGTGCTCGATCGCCGCATTGGCGCTTTCGGCCGAGCAGCTGCTGACGCTACGAGCAAGCGTGCTCATGCCGGACGGCTTGCGTGAGCGGGTGCAGCAACAGCTGGCCGCAGGAAACCTCAAGGGCGCGTTTCAAGCGTGTGACGCTCAGCCCAGCTTTCTGGCGTTTCTGCTGCGCACCAGCATGGCGGAAGCGGAGTCGGGCTGGACGGCCGTGGAGAAAGCGCTTGAAGACGCGACGGCCGAGCAAACGGCGCGGCTGATGCGGCGCGTGGAGTATCTTGCAGTGATTGGCAACATCGCGCCCATGCTGGGGTTGTTGGGGACTGTCGTGGGCCTCACGTTCGCGTTTCACGAAGTGGCCAGCACGCAGGGCGTGGCGCGGGCCGCCGATCTGGCCGACGGGATTTATCATGCGCTTGTGAGCACTGTGGGCGGACTGATCGTGGCGATTCCGTCGATGGCGATGTACGCAGCGTTTCGCAACCGTGTCGACCAGCTGGCGGCCGAAGCGGCGTACTCCGCGCTGCATGCGCTTGCGCCGGTGAAGCGCCTCTTGGTGAGTGCCCGGCCGCAGGTGCCCAGTGCTTCGCCGGCCGCA
>DASXWB010000041.1:0-2657 GCA_036503915.1 Lacipirellulaceae bacterium
CTGCAGCTGGAAGCCGACCGGTTTGCCGTGGAGAAGGCAAAAAAGGATCTTGATACAGCGAAGACCAAGCTTCACGTGCTCGACGAGTTCACCAAGCCCAAGATGCTTTCCACTCTGGAGAGTGCAATTCTCATCGCGAAAGCCAAGTGGGATTCCGGGCAGAATAGCCACGAACTGGAGCTCGAGAAGCTCAAAGAATTGGACGACCAGATTGCCAAGTGCATGATCGTTGCCCCGGAAGACGGCATTGTGAAGTATGCACACGTCACAGACGGCCGCGGCGACCAGGAGTTTATCGTCGAAGAGGGCACGGTGGTGCGTGAGCGGCAAGTGATCATCACCTTGCCGAATGCCGATTCGATGCGCGTGAGTCTGATGGTGAACGAGTCGTTGATCCAATACGTCGAGCCTGGCCTCGCGGCGGTGATTAGCCCGGTCGGATTCGGAGACCGGGTGCTGTTCGGAACGGTGGAGAAAGTGAATCAATATGCCGAGCCGACGGGCTGGCGGCAGGCGAACGTCAAAGAATACAAGGCGCTTGTGAACATCGATCAGCCCACGCCGGAGTTGCGCGCCGGGATGACGACAGCTGTGACGATTCGCTGCGCTGAAGTCCCCAACGCGCTGCAAGTGCCGGTGCAGGCCATCTATGCGCACGGGCGAAAGTTGTATTGCTTTGTATACTCGGCCGGCAAGTGGGAGGCGCGGGAGATCAAGCCGGGTCCGACCAATGACAAGTTCTTCGTTATCGAAAGTGGACTGAGTGAAGGCGATCAGGTGGCAATGAACCCACGGGCCTACGTGGATGAAGTCCAGCTGCCGAAGCTTTCGCCTGAAGAAGTGCAGCGCGCAGTGCCGCAGCGCAGTGCCGGTCGCCGCGAGCGCGGTCCTGGTGGCGAAGGCGGCCGGCGCGGCGCCGAGTTCGATGACCGGCCGGCAGAGCAGCCGGGCGACGAGCAACCTGGCGGCGAACAGCCGCAGATGCGCGTGCCGGATGGCACGGCCCCTGGCGACACACGCGCCCCAGCCAGCGGCGGCACGGCAGCCCAAGCCGATCAGACGGCCGCTTCCCGAACCACGAGCTCTGCCGGGTCGGGGGCTGGCGAATGAGGCTCGCCGTGAGCGTCGCCGACTTGCGCAAGGACTATGTCCTTAGCGGCGAGACCATTCACGCCCTTCGCGATGTCTCGTTCGACGTGCCCGAAGGCGATTACATTTCCATCATGGGGCCGAGCGGCTCTGGCAAGAGCACGCTCTTGAATTTGCTTGGCTGTCTGGACCGGCCCACCTCCGGCCGGTTCATGCTCAGCGACGTCGACGTCTCACGGATGAGCGACGACAAGCTGGCCGAAATCCGGGCCACGCGCATCGGTTTTATTTTCCAGTCGTACAACTTGCTGCCCGCGCTTACGGTCGTCGAGAACATTCAGGTTCCGCTGTATTACAGTCACCGCATCAATCACCAGACAAACAAGCGCTGCCTGGAGCTGGCCGAAATGGTGGGACTCTCGCAACGGCTGAACCATCGGCCGACGCAGCTCTCCGGCGGCCAGCAACAGCGCGTGGCCATTGCCCGCAGTCTCGTCAATGACCCGGAGTTCATCCTTGCTGACGAGCCAACGGGTAACCTGGACTCGGCGACGAGCAACGAGATCCTCGATTTGCTTGAGAAGCTCAACCGAGAGGGCCGCACGATCATCATGGTGACGCACGAGCCCGACGTGGCGGCGCGGACGAAGCGGAGCATTCATTTGCGTGATGGGTATATCGTGTCAGACGAAAGAAACTGACCCGCGATTCGTTGGGAATTGCAAAATGCAAAATGCAAATTGCAAAATGCAAATTGAAAAGCGGGCACGCGCCGACGCCGCCCGTGGCTTGGCATTTCACGATTTACAATTTGCAATTTGCAATTTGCATTCGTTTGTCACCTCTCTCCTCTCTCCTCGCTCCCCGCGACTATGTTCACCGTCTGGCTACGAACGCTGCAACTGAGCATCAAGAGCCTGTGGATGCATCCGCTGCGCTCGTCGCTGACGGTGTTGGGCATCTTCATCGGCGTTTCGAGCGTGATCTGGCTGTTGGCGCTGGGCGAGGGAATCAGCCGCGCGGCGCAGGAGCAGATTTCCAGCCTTGGCGCGCTCAACATTATCGTGCGCACCGTGAGGCCATCGGGAGATGAAGCCCAGGATGCCGGGTACGGTTTGACGCGGGCCGATTACGTGCGGCTGTTGGCCACCGTGCCGACGATCGAGAAGGCCATCCCGATGCGCATCCTGCCGGCAATCGAGTTCCGCAACAAGCAGCGGAAAATGGAAGGGCGAATCGTTGGGACGACTCCCGATTACGCCGAGGTCACGCGGCTGGTGGTCGATCGCGGCCGATTTCTTTCGGACGCCGACATCGAATCGGAGCGCAACTATTGCGTGCTGGCCGCGGAGGTGGCGTCTGAGCTGTTCCCGGTCGGCGATCCCATTGGCCAGGAGATTATGGTCAAGGACGACTTTTACGAGGTGGTGGGTGTAATGAAGCGGCGCTCGCCGTCGGCCGGCATTGGCGGCTCGCTCGCGGCCGAAAGCTTTTCCGACGACATCTATATTCCGGTGACGACGTTGTGGCGGCGCGAAGGCGACATGATCGTCTCCATCAAGCCGGGC
>DASXWB010000042.1:0-5585 GCA_036503915.1 Lacipirellulaceae bacterium
GGGCGGCCACATCGTCTTGGAAGTCGAGCGCGGCAATAGCGCCAAAACCGATTCACGCCGCGTCGCCTCCGTTTCGAAGGCAATCTGCGCCACCGTGCTCGCCGTCGCCGCCGAGCAAAGCCAGCAAGGCCGCACGCCGCGGCGAATGACATTCGACGACCTCGCCTTCGACTTCATTCCCTTGGCAAAACCGCTCAGCGATCCGCGCAAAGCCAAGATCACCGTCCGCCAGCTCCTCAACCACACCTCCGGCATCTGCCCCGAATCCACCGGCGCGGCCAACGATGGCACGTGGGAATACGTGCTCGGCCACACCGGCGACGAGCGCACCGCAAAGCTGGCCTTCGACCCGGGCACCGGCTGCGGCTATTCCACGCACGCCTTCGCCCACGCCGCGCTCGTATGCGAAACGGTCACCGGTAAACCCTACGACGTGTTCGCGATTGAATCATTGTTCAAGCCTCTCGGCATCGAAAGCTGGTGGTTCCAGTTCTACGACGGCGGCGAGCGTTACGGCCGCCACGCTTCGCACGGCCTCGGCATGCCGGCGCGCGACCTGGCGCGCATCGCCTACTGCATGCTGCGCGGCGGTAAATGGCGCGAGCGACAAATCATCCCCACGTGGTTCGTCCACGAAACCGCTGCGCCGACGCACGCGGTCGAAACACCCGAGCTGCGCTGGAAACTCAATCCGCAAATCTTCTCGCACGGCTGGGAATTGCCGGCCCGCCACTCGGCTGAGAGCGGCCGCAGCGGCGCGGGCATCCCCGACGACGCCCGCGCAAAACCGGGCTCTGGCGGCCAGTTCATCGCCTTCGTCCCGAGCCTCGACCTCGTCATCACGCGCCAAACTGGCAGCAGCGGCAAGTGGGATTACGAGGAGTATCTGCGGCGAGCTTGCGACGCGATGTAGTCCGAGTCAGCCAACGTGCTAGAATTTAGCGTTCCGAACTCAGACGTTTAAGCGCCGGGAATCGCAATGAGCTATTGCTATAGAGTGCTGCTGTTTAGTTTGTTGTTTTTCGGTGCCGCTGCGGTCCAGGCCGAAGTTCTTTGCCCGACGCGCTCGCTCGATCTGCAGGGCGCAATTGCTGAGCCGCTGGAGCTTAGCGGTATCACCATCTGGCGCGACCTTATGATCGTCTGCCCCGATGAAGGCGCTGAGTTCAACGTATTTAAAGACAATTCTGAGCACGAGCTACTGTCCACCGTGAACCTGCTGGATGGCGGCGACGAAGAAATTGACATGGAAGCGGCTGCCAGCGACGCCGAGCACATTTACATCATCGGCTCTCACTCGATTCGCCGGCGGCTAGTTGACCCAGAGCGCACCTACAGGCAGAACCGCCGACGGCTGAGCCGCGTTGTGCCCCATACCGAAAGTTACCGCTTGTTTCGGATTCAGCTCGATGACGCCGGCCAGCTTGCGGCCAAAGAAAGCATCGACCTGCGAGATATTCTCGAGAACGACGAAATCCTCGGTCCGTTTCTCTCCGTCCCGGGGAAGGAAAACGGAATCGACATCGAAGGAATTGCCGTCAAGAACGGCAAGCTGTTCGTCGGTTTCCGCGGCCCGGTGCTGCGCGGCAATTTTGTTCCGGTGCTGGCCTTTCGCTTCGACGAGCCTGACGACTACGAATTGTTGTTCATGCAGCTTGGCGGGCGAGGAATAAGAGACCTTGTCGCCGTAGAGGATGGATTTCTCATTGTTGCCGGCGCGATCGGCGACGGCGACGCCTCCTACCAGTTGTGCCTCTGGAACGGCGAGGACGGCGTGCCGGGCGAGGGCGGCTGGGACAGTCAAATCGTCAAGCTCGGCGAACTCGCCACCGAGCTCGGCATCAAACCCGAAGGCCTTGCCGTCTCAGCCGAAACGGCCAACGAATGGCGGCTGCTGGTCGTCAACGACGGCGACGCCAGCGCGACGGAGTGGATCGTGTCGAAACCCGAGAAGGTCGAGCAGTAGCACGGCAGCTCGGAAAATAGAATTCCTGGCGACTGGCACTACCATACCTGCGCCTTGTGTTGCCCCCGCAATAACGCCGCTCGGTCATGGCGAACGATACGTGTAGCTTTCGCGGCGTTGGAAGCGATCACATTAAAGCTGGCCCCTCCAGGGCCAAATGTGATTAGAAATCTGGCACTACGGCCACTTGCGCTGGCAGCGGTTTTGGGGCTGTCCCCGTCACGTCCGTGATGTTACAGTAAATCGCTTCTCAGTGTCTAAATTTTGCTGCATTGGCCTATTCCGCTCATTAAACGTCGGAGGTTTCCGATGACAGGCGGCGATGTGGCGCAATCTCGCGACGAGCATTGCGACCTGCGGCGGTCGCTATATATAGTCGTTCGAGTCGCGGTTATGGTGATTTGCGTCGCAGCGTCTGTAAATTCGCGATGTGTCGCTGAACAGACGGCGCCGGGCGCAAGAAGGAATTCCGAGCGGGCACAGCCTGACGATCAACCTTCTCGACGAGTTAACTCCGCGACTTCCTCAGCGCCGTCGCCCGGAAACGCGGTCGACCAGTACGGCGACCCGCTGCCGCACGGGGCAATGGCTCGTTTAGGAACCCTGCGCTATCGGCACGCTGGTTGGTACAAGCGCATGGCGTCCCTACCTGATGGCGAAACGTTCCTCGTGGGCACCAGCCAAAACACCCTGCGTGCGTGGAACGCTCTCACCGGAAAGCTTGTGCATGAACTTGATCTCGCCGCGTATCGCTTGCAGGCCTTTTGCCTCTCACCAAGCGGGCAACTGCTGGCCACATTGAGTCAAAAGCGCAATGCAAACGAGCGCGATTATGACTTTCGGCTCACCGTCTGGGATCCGCAGACCTGGAGCGAAGAGCACCGACATGAATGGACAGCACCGCTTAGCGAACGTCCGGAGCAAATGGCAATGTCTCCGTTCGACATAATTGGTCTCGGAGCGGCCGACGGCACGGTGCGAATCCATGCCGTCACAGGCGCAGAGCTGTTTCGCAGGAAGGTCGTGGAGGGAGAAATCGAATCGCTCGACTTTTCGCCGGCAGGCGACCTGATCGCCGTGGCCAGCCGGCAAGGCGTTGCCTTATCGAATTTCCTCACCGGCGAAGAGCCGCAATCGCTTTCGCGCCTCCCGCGCGGAGGTCAGGTCGTACGCTTCTCGACGGACGGAACTCTGCTGATAATCGGTGAAGACGGCAATCATGCCGCAAAAATCTTCGACGTCGAGTCGAGGCAGCTTCTAAGACCGCTCATAGGCAAGGGCGTCCATTACTATCGCGAGGGGTTGTGCCTCTCGGCCGATGGTACACAGCTCATCGTTCCCGCAAATTCGGCCAAATCGTGCGAAGTCTTCGATATCGCGTCGGGACGCCTCGTGCGCTCGTTCGATGCCGGCGTCGTGGAACCGCGCGATGCGGCCATCTCGGCCGACGACCGGTTTTTGGTCTGTGTCGGATCACATGCGGCAATCGTGGTTTGGGACACGCGCACCGGCGAGCGGATCAGCGACCGATTCGTCGGCCACTCCGAAGCATCGTACGATCTGGCCTTTACGCCCGATGGTCGCCACGTTGTCACCGGTTGCCTCGACGGCACGATTCGAATCTGGAACGCCGCCACCGGCGCCCACGAACGCATGTTCGCGCATGATCGTTGGGTCGCAGCAATAGATCTCTCGCCGGATGGCAAGTGGCTGGTCTCGTCCGGGCTCGACGACAGCGTGCGGCTTTGGAACGTCGATGGCACTGAGCGGTTCAAACTGCCCGGCCATGGACGTACCGGCGGCAATATGCACTTCGAGGTCGCGTTTTCGCCCGACGGAAAGCGGTTCTTCTCGTTTGGGTCCGACATGTATCTGCGGACTTTCAACGCGGCGAACGGCCGGATTCTCGCCGAGCATGCGATCCGGCCAGGAGGTGCCGCCGCAGAAGAGACCGAAGATGGCTTGCCCGTCGAAGACCAACAAGAGTCATTTGGCCCTTTCGCCGGGCCCTTCGCGATGGCCCATGCCCGCTTTATGCCCGACGGCACGGCGCTCGTGCTCGGAGAGCCACGCCCGCCGGCAGTTCACCGCTTCGACCTCGAAACTGGAAAAGTACGCGACGTGATCCGGCTAGAACACGCGCTCGACGAATATGCCATATCACCCGATTCAGCGTACGTCGCCGTAGTGGGGCGGCTGCAGACAAACGAACCGCAAGCCCGCCCCATCGCGGGCCAAAAATGCTCCTTGCGGCTTTATGGACTTCGTTCCAAGCAATTGATCCGTCATGCCGAATTGCCCGGCTCCTCCGTGCGGTGCCTTACCTTCTCGCCGGACGGCAAGCGCGTCGGCGTGGCAACGAGTGAGTACCACGGCGACGGAATTTCAACTCAACGCATTCTGGTCCTCGACGTTGAAAACCTGCGTCCGCTAGCACAGATCGAGAATGCACCGGGGCAAGCGCACAGCATGGCGTTTTCGCCGGATGGCTCAAAGCTGGCGACCAGCCATGAAGATACGACCGTGCTGGTCTGGGATTTAGCCCAGTTTGCAGTCGATGGCTCGGCACCCTGACGAAGCGAGGCGCGCTCCGAGTGTCGTTCGACTTGTGTACCTAATCATGAGTACGTCTCGTTCGATTTTGACTCTTCGTCGCGCGGCTGTGTCGTCTCGCGCATGCGGGCCGTGTCGCCGGCAACTTGTGTTCCTAGCCTTTACAGCACTCGTTGGCCTCGTCGGTATTTGCATCACCACGCCAATCCAAGCACAAGATCCGCCCGAATATCCAATCTTCGGCCTGCAGTTTTCGCCCGATGGCAAATACCTTGCCGCCTCCAGCAATTCGAACGAGCCGCCAGGACCCGTCGTCATTTGGAACGTCGACGATTGGACAGTGCATCGCATGCACCGTTCCACCAAGGGCATTATCGACGTTGATTTCGCACCGGATGGAACTCAACTCGCATACGCTTGCAAAAGCGAATCTGTGGGGGTTCTCGACGTCGCCACCGGTGATCTTGTCCGCGAAATCAACGCCAAGTCTGGCGTCGTCTACTCGGTCGCCTTCACGCCGGACGGAAAGTTCCTCGTGTCGGGCGGCGTCGAGCCCCCGATCAAACTCTGGAACGTATCGACGGGCGAACTTGTTCGCACATTCGAGGACCACGCCGAAACCGTCGATAGTGTTGCGGTCTCGCCCGATGCCCGGACTCTGCTATCCGGTGGCAACGACCGAAAGGCCAGGCTTTGGAATTTTGAGTCCGGGGAGGTGACAAAGCGCTTCACTCCAACCGGTTCAATCGTTCGCCGCGTGACGTTTTCCCGCGATGGCAAATACTCCCTTGTATCCAGTTGGGGCGGCGATGTATGGATTCGTGAAACCGCCACCGGGCGGCTCCGCGCGCTCCTCAAAGGAGGCAGCGACTGCGCCGATATGACCGCCGACAATCGCCTTGTGGCCACAAGCGGCTGGGGTACCATCGCCCACGTATTTGCCCTCCTTTTGCACGACCCGGCGCCACACGAACAGCAGCGCATTGCGTCGCTAATCGAACGTTTTGAAGATGAAAGTTACGACGTGCGCGAGTCGGCCGCGGAAGAAATTGTTCGTATCGGCCTG
>DASXWB010000043.1:0-3755 GCA_036503915.1 Lacipirellulaceae bacterium
CGAATTACGGCTATTGGTATCCGGGCGAAGCCAACGACGGCGGCGCCGGCGGCGGGTTCGAACCCGCCGCCGGCGCCGCCGTCGTTGGCTTCGCCCGGATACCAATAGCCGTAATTCGACTCCGGCGTTCCCGTGTTCATGAGGGCCCATGCGCTCAGATACGAAGCGTATCCGAGTCGCAAGTGAGCGCTCGGATCGGCCGCGAAGTGCAGGGCGTAATCCAGCACGGCCCAGCCACCCATCTGCGACATGTACGTCAGCGTGTACGAGTTGCCGCCGCTGCCACGGTAGTCGCTGCCCAAGAGGTAATACGCCGGCTCAATGCAGCCGCGGCAAAAAAGGTTAGCAGCGATCTGCCGTTCCAGGAATCGCTGAGCCACTTCGAGCGTCTGGCCGTCGTCACTATTTTGCTTTTCGGCCGCGCGCTGCATGGCATACTTCGCCAGCGCGTGCGTCGATTCGAACCCGGTCGAATCGAACGGGTATTCGGAACGAAACAATTCGGGCCGTCCGTTGACGAAAAAATCGACCTTCCGCTCCCAATGTTTGCGCAACGATTCGGCCTCGGCAGCCATTCCGGCGGCTGTCAGATCCTCAATCAAATCCACAATTACCAGCTCGTTATAGAATCCCGTGCGGTAAGCACTCCAACGCTCAATATCGTATGGAACGGTGAAGAGGGCCATTGCCGTACCGTAAGCGCGCCGAAGGTACTCCCGCGCAGTCAGCGCGGTCATGATTTGCGGATGGTTTTTCGCCACACGATACATGCTGTGATACATCAGCACGATGTGCGGATAGTCGTAACAGCGCCAGATATGCAGCCGCCCATTGCGGCCCGGGTCGTCGCTCTCGCGGTTTCGCTTCCAATCCTGGATGCCATATATCGCATAGGAGTAGGTTTCATCCGTTGTTCGCTGCAGGCCTCCCCACACGAAGTGCTCGATGTAATAGTCCAGTGCCTCGACTTCGCTTTGCAGCGGATGCTCGGCGTTCTTGGCCGCCAGAAAAGCCGGCTTGCTCAGTCCCGGGTCGTCGCAGGTGACGGCGTAGATGCGAAAGCCGGAGATGCGATCGTAGTTGTCCGGGCCCAAGAGCACCTGGCTCTCCATGTTCCACTCGGCGAGCAGTCCGTTGTACCATTTGGTCGGATTGCGGTGCTGTCGTCGGGCGATGAACGCGCCGCGCTTTTTGATCAGCGTCTCCAAGGGCTCGGTGACAAAGAACTCCAGAAACATGTGACACTTATCGCCGTACCGCACAGTCAGCCGATTCTCGCCGAGCTTGCGAAAACGCACTTCAAAAAGCTGATAATCGCCGGCCGCTTCCTGTAGCACGATTTCCGTGGCGTCCGGATATTCGGCCTCGATCGAATGAATGACGCGCTTTGTGCGCAGCGCGAAACGGGCCACGAGATCACTGGGTACTGTCATTCCGGGAACCACGTGGACGTCGTTCAAGCCTTCGTCGACAAGCGCTTGGCGAATGCCATCCTCGCCATCGGCCCAACGCAGTTTCAGACCGTAGGTTTTCGCGTCGCCCGGCTGGCCGTTGGGAGCGAGCGTGAGACTGGTGTGCGGCTGCCGCCAATTGCAGCCATGAGATTTGGCCAAAGCGCCGGCCGCCGCTGAGTGAAAGTACACGTGGAACACGCGCCGAGCTCGGCCCGCGACGCCGCTGACACTTGCGTCGCTCGCGGCCTGCGCACCCGGTAGCTGCTGCGAGCCAGTATCCCAGTACTCGAAGTGCGTGTTCTCTGCCGGCGTCAGCATTAGAGTGGCGCCGGCACCGTCCGATCGGGTCCAAAAGACAAACGATCCATGCCCGGATATGAAACTGTGCTTCATGAGCATCGGGCCTCGCGGCCGCTCGCGGCCGCGGCCAAACGGCGAGCTGATCGGCAGCGGGATGGCCACATCGCCGATCTCGAGCGGATCGTCCGACACGTTTTGCAGGCCAATTCTCCAGGAAATGAACTCTTCATCGATCGCAAGGCGGATTGTCATTTGAAGGACGGGCGATTGACCATGCGTGAATTCATAGGTCGCTAGCGATTCATCGCCGGTGGAAGAAGTCTCGAATGTGCCGTCGTCCGCATCGGCAAGCTGCGACGTCTCGCCGACTCGCCAATCACTTTCGCCCGCCGTGCGCCAGCGCAGAACGACGTCGCCCAGTCGGCGACCCTGAGGAAGATATTGGACGTCGCCGCGATCGCCGTGACGCCGCAAACTGACAATGGCGCCCTTGTCGAAATACACATTGAATTGCGAATGCACGGAAGCAGCCGCGGGTGGACGGTCGTTCGATTGAACCGCACCCCATGCAGCCGTGCTGGCGATGCTAATGGCGCTGGCGAGACCGGAAATGAGGATTCCGGTGCTGCCCCATGATAATCGGCTACAAAAAAAGCGAAGTGTCACGAAGAGTCCGACGTCAACCATTCTTTTTTTGCTATTTGCCGACTTCCAAAAAGACGGAAGGGCGCGCTACGCAGAGGCACAGAGGCCGCGAAGGTGGAACACTAATCGCCACTAATCGCCGCTAATTCTTAATTAGTGCTGATTAGCGACAATTAGTATTTCACTCGTCGTTTGGATTGCCATTTAATACTGTACGGCTCTGCGTCCTCGGCGCCTCTGCGTGAGACTTATCATGTTATTGATTGTCAAGTTGTGCCGGTTCAAAGCGCCAGTCGACATGTCCGCCGTAGGCCATGGTCTCTTGCACAAGGGCGTATAATTCGGCATCGTACTGTTCGAGCGCCTCGCGCGTCGTGATCGGAAAATCGGCGTCGTTGGGCGCCGCTTCCTGGCCGGCCGCGTCGAAATATGCCAAGACGCCGGCGCACCAATAGTCGGCGCTTGTGTTCACAGCGGCGGTGCCTTTCCACTTGCCTTTTTCAATGGCGGTTTTGAATAACTCATCAACCTTCGCTCCGAACCGCTCATCGAGCCGCTCGACGCGCAGCTCGTATTGCTGCACGTTGCGGCCGCGGTTGCTGAAATCCGGATCGACTGGCCGCCTTCCGGTGAAATCGAGAATTGCCTTGGCGAACGCCCTAATCACTTGATTGCTGCCGACGCCCGGATCGTGGGGGTTGCCCAGTACGTTTTCCTCGCCGACCACAAACAGTTTCGTCTCTGGCGAATAATCAAGCGTTCGCGCAAGGCGGTCGATATCTTTGCCGGCCGAGTTTTTCAGCTCAGGCAAGTCGTACAAGCCTTCGTTCGGACCAAGGACGACAAGCTTCACGCCCTCGGCAATAAGCGCCTTGAGCACGTCATGCCGGTAGGCGAACATTTTGCGAATCGTGTCGTTCGCCTCGAGTAGCGCCTCATCACTTGCTTCGCGGCCAAGCACCGTGAATTCGCGGGCCCATGTGAACTTCGTGTAATAAGGATCAATTTTGAACTTCGCTGGCGGCGACGTGACATTCGGCAGCTTCTGCACCCAGCTGTACCGCCAATCTTGCTCCGGTGCCAGGCGGAATATCGACCGGCAAAGCTCGTAGCCTTCCGGATCGTAGGCCTTGAGCTGCTCGCGGTTTGCCACCGGGCCGTGGTTCCAGTTGTTGACGCGGTTGCAGTCGAAATAGGCTTGGCCGATTTCCGCCCAATACTCGCCCGGATTGCTGCCCGCGTAAGCATTTTTGTAAAGGCCTTTTTCAATCGCATTTCGGTAGGCCGCGTTTCGGCGGTCGCTCCAATCGGGGTCGATCGAGCGCAATGCCCCGTCGATCGTGTGGCAGAATTCAT
>DASXWB010000044.1:0-5772 GCA_036503915.1 Lacipirellulaceae bacterium
CCGGCAAGGAGGCCATCGGCTGACACCTAAAGTGCCGTCGCCGGCGCAGGTTTTTGTTTGTATTTACAGCAAACGGCGCCGGGGTGACATAGATTGTGCCTTTATTGCTGCTAGCGATTACAATAGACGTCGCTAAATTTAAGCAGCACCCTGAGGCAGCAATCATGTTTCGCATTCGTCGGTTTTCGGCAGGCGGCCGGCTGGTTAGCACGCGGCCAGTCCTCACGTTTACTTTGTGCGCCGCCATTGTTCTGATGCTCGGATCTCTGGCCGGGGCGGCGGTAAGCTCGTCCGGCGATGTTGCACCGGTTCCGCCGGCTGGCGGCGGCGCGTTTGCCGGGCCGTTTCGCATCGGCAATGTGGACGTGGGCACAATGAGCATCACTGGCGGCACCGCGATTTCACATACCGGCCCCGCAGTATTGGGCGACACCGTAACCGGCATCGGCATCGCCAATATGAGCGGCCTTGGCTCCGACTGGACGCTGACCAGCGCCGGCGCCGATATGACGGTGGCGAACAACGGCACCGGTTCGCTGAACCTTTCCAATCTCGCCTTTGTGAGCGTCAATGACGACTTGTTCGTGGCCGCGCAACTCGACTCCTTGGGCGAAATCTCGATTTCCGGCTTAGGAACCATTGTGGATGTCGGTGACGATGCCAACATTGGCCAGCGCGGGCAAGCGGTCATCGACATCTCGAACGGCGGACGTCTGGTTACGGACCAGAACATCATTGGCGACGAACCGGCGGGCGACGGCCGAGTGATTGTCGCCGACCAGTTCTCCATGTGGCGGACGTTCAACACGATGACGATCGCCGACGCCGGCCGCGCTTTACTGCAAATTCTCGACGGCGCACGAGTGGAGACCACGGCGCCCACCGGGAACATATCGGCCACGATCGCCAGCCAGGCCGGATCCACCGGGACCGTGGAAGTCGTCGGCCTCGGATCGATGTGGGACAACGCATTGGGTTTAATCGTCGGCGAGTTTGGCAACGGCAAGCTCATTGTGGACGACGGCGGACGTGTAATGGTCGGCACGGGCGCGAATCTTTTCACGATCGGACGGCAGATCGGTTCGATCGGGTACGTGGAGGTCAGCGGCCCCGACTCGCTTCTTTCCGCCGCCTTAGCTGAAGTCGGCGACGCCGGCGATGGTACGCTGCGGATTCTCGACGGCGGCCGCGCAGTCACGGGCGGGGCGCTTATTGGCGACAATTCCTCGGCGCGAGGCGAAGTGCTGGTCGATGGTGTTGGCTCGACATGGGAGGTCACGGGCGAAATCAATGTCTCCGACCCGGGAGAAGCACACCTCACGATCTCCAATGGCGGGCTTGCTCGCAGCAGCTCGGTTACGCGCGTGAATGCGAACGGCCGCCTTACGCTCGACGCCGGGCGCCTCGAAATCGGCGGCACCGTCGGCCTACTCAACACGGGGGCGGTGGATGGGAATGGAACCATCGAATTGCTGAAGTTCGACAACAATGCAGGCGGCCGGCTCCGGCCTCAGGGGGCCGAGGCCCTCGTGCTCACCGGGACGCTCAACAATGCCGGCCTCGTCGACGTCCAATCGGGCATCCTGGAAGTCAATGGGCCGACGAACAACAACCTCGATATCGACGCGCGCGACGGCGCCATCCTTCGGTTCCGTGGCACGGGACTCGATAACAATAGCGGCGCGCAATTGGCGATCACCAGCGGCGTGGTTGATGTGTTCGGCCTCGTGATCAATGATGCGGGCGCCGAGATTGCCGTTGGCGGGGCGGCCGTGGCGGTGTTCCACGACGCGGTCACGAACAACGGCACGATCTTTGTCCAGCCCGGCGGCGAAATTTTCATGCTGGAAAATCTTGGATTCAGCCCCACTGCCGCCCTCGGCGTCGGATTGCAAGCGATCGACGAAACGAACCCGGACACCGAGCCATCGGACGCATTCGGGCAGGTGCAAATCTCCGGCGCGGCATCCATTGCCGGCACGCTTGAAGTGTCTCTGTTGGGCGGTTACATGCCGATGGCCGGCGACTCGTTCCAGATTCTCACCGCATCCGGCGGTCGAACCGGCACGTTTGGCAACGAACTTCTGCCGTCGCTGTCCAGCGGTTTGGATTGGGAACTGCAGTACAATCCCAATTCAGTTGTGTTATCCGTCATTAGCACTGGCCTCCCCGGCGACTATAACGGCGACGGAAGCGTCGACGCGGCCGACTACGTCGTGTGGCGCAAGATTGATGGCACGCAACAGGGCTACGACGCGTGGCGCACCAACTTCGGCCGAGCAGGTGCGACTAGCTCCGCTAGTGCGATCGTGCCCGAACCTTCTACGATTGTGCTGTCGCTTATTGGCGCACTCGCGGTGCTGCGACAATTGTTGGTAAAAGGCTCTCTACGTGGCGCAGCCACCATCGCGATGATACGGAACACCGCGTGTACCGTTAATTGAAGTAGCGGGCCTGCGATGGCGGCGTTTGCGGTTCAGTAGCCCGAGAGGTATCTTGAAGGAAATTGCTCCGCAAACCCTGTTCACGCCACTTTGCAATGGAGCTAGCATATGCGTCGATGTCGGCCGGTCGGCTCGCTGTGTGAGAGTGATGTGTTTCGAACGAGCACGCAGCGGGTTTTTGCTTTGGTCGTCGCTGTGCTGGGCGTGATTGGAATCCTTGCAGCGCCGTGCACGGCCGGCGAGATCTGGACCGGCGGCGGAGGAAGCGACAATTGGTCGAATGGGAACAACTGGTTCAATTTGTTTGTCGCCGTCCCGCCTCCAAATAACGGCACTGCCGATATCCAGTTTCCCGGCGCCACGCGGCTGACTCCCAATCTCGATGCGAACTGGGACATCGAATCGTTGAACTTTGTCAGCACCACGGGCTCGTATGTGCTCGGCACGTCGAATGGCAGCACACTGACGATTCGCGGCGGCGGTCTCAACTATACCAGTCCGCTAACGCAAACGATCAACACGCCGCTGAACCTCGCCGCCGCACAAACCTGGAACGTCGCTGGACCCAATCTGGTTGTCAACGGTCAAGTCGGCGGAACGGCCTCCGTCGTCAAAACCGGGGCAGGGAACGTCGTCTTCAATCACACGGCCAACACGTTTACGGGTGGCCTGACGATTCAAGGAGGAAGGGTCGACGGCAAAACGCTGAGCGATTTTGGCGCGCCCAGCAGCTTCGGCACCGGCCACCTGGCGCTCTCCGGCGGAGCGGAGCTGCGCTGGACCGGCGGCATCAATGTGAGTTCGCGAGCGACGAGCAATCGGAACGTCACATTGGGCGCAGGCGGCGGCGTGCTTGGCACACAAACCGGGTCACTTACGATCAGCGGCCTGGTGAGCGGCAGCGGCGGACTGACCGTCGGCGCCAATGGAGAAATCGAGCTGACCAACGCCGGCAATTCATTTGCGGGCGACATCGTGGCTCGTGACGGGATCGTTCGCGGCAGCTCGATCGCCGACGCAGGTATCAACAGCAGCTTCGGCCGCGGCCATTTTTTTCTCACCCGCGAGGGCGGAATTACTTACTCCGGCCCCACGGCCTCGACCGACCGCAATATCACGTTATTGGACGAAGGCGAAAACCAAACGAGTCGACCCGCGATCTCCACGGCGAATCCATCCGCCACGCTTACGTGGAATGGACTCATCAGCGGCCCAGGAAAACTAGTGGCCGGTGGCGCCGGTACGCTCGTGCTGGCCAACCCGAATAACTCATTCACGGACACATTGTGGATTTCTGGAACCGTGGCTGGCGACACGATCGCCAATCGCTTTGTGAACAGCAGCTTTGGCGCGGGCTTCAACTTTTTCTTGTTCGGGACGCTGTCGTACACGGGTCCTACGGCATCCACCGATCGTAACGTGACGCTTGGAACCAACGGCAGGATCGAAGTCGCCAACTCCGCCACAACGCTGACCATGACGGGCCAATTCCTTGGCGATCAGCAATCCGACCAGCTTACCAAAACGGGGCCGGGCAGACTCCTTTTGCCACCTATTGGATTTAACGGTCGCGTGAATGTCGCTGGCGGGACATTAAGCTCCTCCAGCGTTGCCGGCTTTGGCAACGCCAGCCCCAGTACTACGCTCTCTGGCGGAGGAATTCTGGAGTACACCGGTCCGACGGCCACTTTCAGTCGAACGGTGATTCTCGGGACTGGTGGCGGTGCCATCGACGTCACCAACGCGGCGAGCACTCTCACTTGGAACGCGTTTTCCTTGAGCGGCGCCGGCCCCTTCACCAAGCTGGGCGACGGCACGCTGATCATGAACGTGACCAACAATACATCGACCGGCGGGATCGTTGTCGCCGGCGGAACGTTGCAAGGAAGCGTCTCAAGCTTGCGCGGAAATATCGCCAATGACGCCGCGCTCGTGATCGATCAGGCCGTCGACGCCACCTTCAGCGGCAACATTAGCGGCGGCGGAAGCCTGACCAAAACCGGGGCAGCAACACTAACTCTCGCTGGCACAAACTCGTACTCCGGCGGCACGACCGTTAGCGCCGGCACACTGCAAGTCAGCACCAATTCACTTGTAGGAAATATCGTCAACAACGCCATTGTGGTGTTCGATCAGTCGATGGACGGCGCTTTCGACGGCCAGATCAGCGGCAGCGGCGCCATTACGAAGACCGGGGCCGGTAACCTCGTGCTTGCCCGCAGCGACAATTCGTTCGCCGGTAGTTTGTCGATTCTCGCGGGCCGGGTCACGGGAAGTACGCTCACCGACCTCGACACGGATAGTAGTTTTGGCCAGGGCAATTTACTGCTCGACGGCGGTTCGATTCTGTCCTACACCGGTGCCTCGACTGCAACCAACCGCCAGGTGTCACTCGGCGCCGGCGGCGGCCAATTCGAAATCACCGACGGCGCTGCCACGCTGTCGCTCGTCGGCCTCGTCGAGGGCGCCGGTGGAGTGACGAAAACCGGGCCGGGCACTCTGCAACTTCTTGCCGAAAACACCTACGCCGATAACACCAGGATCAACGAAGGGACACTTGCCATATTCGCTGACGCCAATCTCGGCGCCGCGCCTGCCGCAGCCGGGATCAATCTCCAGTGCGACGGCGGCGCGCTGCGCGCTTATGGCGGCGAATTCGCGATTCATCCGAATCGATGGCTTCAGCTCGGCGCCGCCGGCGGAACGATCGATGTTCTCGATGGAAGCGAACTGACGGTTCGCGGGCGCATCAACGGAACCGGCGGGCTTACGAAGACGGGGCCCGGCACTCTCGTCCTATCGGGAATTAATGGTTACGACGGCGGCACGTTCGTCGATCAGGGAACGCTCGACATATCCTGGGACTCCGATCTCGGTGCCTGGCCTGCTACACCAGAAGTCAATCTTACGCTCGATGGTGCCACGCTGGCCACGCACGCCTTTGTTGCCTTGCATCCAAACCGCCGTGTGCGAGTCGAAGCGGGCGGTGGCACCATCGATGTCGCTGCCGGCGGAACTCTGCACGTCCTTGGCGATATCGAAGGGCCTGGAATGCTCACCAAGACCGGTGCGGGCACTCTCTTTTTGCACGCCGAGAATTCTTCACTCGCCGAGACGATCGTCGAAGAGGGAACGCTGGCGGGCGATGGGACGCTAGCCGGCGCCGTCGTGGTGCAGAATGGCGCGACGATCGCACCCGGTGCGACGGCCGGCCGACTGCAACTCGGCAGCG
Organism: Lacipirellulaceae bacterium; assembly: GCA_036503915.1. Lineage (GTDB taxonomy): Bacteria > Planctomycetota > Planctomycetia > Pirellulales > Lacipirellulaceae > JABDGM01. Next base: position 5,677 of record DASXWB010000044.1, read on the forward strand.
TCGAGCTCGCGTCCGGCGCCACGTTGGAAATCGAGCTGGGCGGCACCGAGCTCGGAACGCAGTACGACTCCCTGCAGGTCGCTGACACTGCGATGC
>DASXWB010000045.1:0-7597 GCA_036503915.1 Lacipirellulaceae bacterium
CGGCTAAACAGCAAGCAAATTCGGTCAGCACGCAGCCGGCGAACCACAGTACGCCGAATGCCGCAGCCCAGCGCAACACCCAACTGACGCCGCGGATCGGGATGCTTGTGGGAAGATCGCAGGAAGCCTGTGTCGCGTCCATTCCTCCAGGCTAATTGTACGGCTACAACCACGCAAACCGAATACACACTATTCGTCGTAAGCGACTTCGAGATTCGGTATGGCCGCTATGAGTTTTTCGACGCCTTCCTCCGTCACGGCCGTCAGGCGCAGTTCGAGTTTTTTGAGCGAACGGCATGACTCGAGATGCGCGAGCCCTTCGTCGGTCACGCCGGTTTCATTGAGCGTGAGTGTGCCAAGCTGCGGCAGCGTCGCGATGTGCTTGAGCGCCTCGTCGTCCGTGCCCGTGTTATCGAGGTTCAGGTACAGCAGCTTCTTAAGCCTCGCCAGGTGCTCGGCGCCGCCGCTGCCGACCATCGTGTTCCACAGATCGAGCCAGACGAGCTCGTTTAAACCGGCGAGGTGCGCGAGGCCGTCGTCGCTGGCCGTGGTTTCGCTGAGATCGAGCTTTCGCAACTGCGTGAGGTCGCGCAGATGCACCAGTCCGTCGCCGCTGACGTAGGTGCCGCGAAGAAAAAGAATTCGCAGCTTGGTAAGCTTCGACAGGTGCGCCAGGCCATCGTCGCTGATGGGCACGCGCATGAGGTTGAGATCGTCTAGCTCCGTGAGGCCGGCCAGGTTCACGAGACCGGCGTCGGTCACCTTGGCGTCTTCCAGCGCCAGGCCGCGAAGTCGCTTCATCGAGCGCAAGTGCACAAGGCCGGCGTTAGTTACCGCGGCGGTGCGCAGTTTGAGGGCGACCAATCCGCTGAGCGGCGCGAGGTGCGCCAATCCGGCATCGGAGATCTTGCAGCCGCGCGCGTCGAGAAGTCGAAGTTTCTTGGCGCCTGCCAGGTGCATCATGCCCGGATCGCCGATCTTGGTGTACAGCAGGACGAGATACGTGAGCTCAGGCAGCTTTGCCACGTGAGCCAACCCCTCATCCGTGATTCCGGTGGCCCGCTGCAGATTGAGCGATTTCAGTTTCGCAAGGGGCGCGAGTTTCGCCAGGCCGGCATCGGTGACAAGCGTGTTCTCTAACGTCAGCTCCGCGAGATTCTTGAGTTGCGCGAGGTGATCGACGCCGGCGTCAGTGATTCCGGCGCCCCACACAACGAGTTTTTGCAAGTGCGGGGCGGCGGCCAAGAGCTGCAGGTCCTCGTCGCCCGTGGGCCGGTTGGCAAGGTCAATCGCGACGATTTCGCCGGACTCAGAGCGGACAATGTGCCCACCGAGCTGCGCAATTCGAGCGACGAGGGCATCGGCATCCTCCGCGACGGCGAGCCTGCCGGGAAGGGCCATGCATAAAGCGGCCAAGAACAAAATCGGCTTTGCATGGGATGTGTATTTTTGCCGCATGAGTGAAGTAACCTCACAGCACAAGCGTGGCACAATCGACGAAATCGGGTGAAAGGGCTCCCGTTAGCGTAGTTTCGCGGGGCCGATTTGGCAAACCGGCCGGGTCGCGGCCGCCGACAGATTTGCCGCGAAATCGCTGGTTTTTGGCCGGACGGCGGGCGCCTCACGCGGCCGCCAGTCGCCGCACCCGCCGCTTCAGCCGACCAGTTTGAACTTTCCCGCCGCGCCCGCTATGCTGTTAGGCATACGTCGGGCTTATCGCGCCTGACAGAAGCTCTTCGTGGGGCACCACAGCCCGACGCATTTTACTTGGTTGGAGACTCGATCCATGTCACTCGTAACGAATCGTCGTAATTTTCTACAAGCATCCGCGGCGGCCGGCGTCGGCTACTGGGTGGCCGGTGGCGTTCAGGCCCAAGAGAGCACTTCACCGAACGAAACAATTCAAATTGGCTGTGTGGGTGTCGGCGGCAAGGGCAAGAGTGACGTGCAAAACGTCTCCAAGTTCGGAAAGGTTGTCGCTCTTTGCGACGTCGACGCTCCCACGCTCGAAGGCATGGCCGATGCCGTGAAGACCGAACACAACTACGCCGACTTCCGCGAGATGCTCGACGCGATGGGCGACCGGATCGATGCCATCACCGTAAGCGTACCCGATCATTCCCATGCAGTGGTCGCCGCCAAAGCGATGAAGATGGGCAAGCACGTGTATTGCCAGAAGCCGCTCACCCACACAATCTGGGAAGCGCGCCGGCTCGGCGAGATCGCCCGCGAAAAAGGCGTGGCCACGCAGATGGGAAACCAGTACACCGCGCACAATCCGATGCGGCGTGCGGCCTTTCAAATCCGCAACGGCCAGCTCGGCGCGGTGAAAGAAGTTCACATCTGGACAAACCGCCCGATCTGGCCGCAAGGCGAACGCCGCGCGCCGATCAAGCCGGTGCCAACAACCTTGGCCTGGGACCTGTGGCTCGGCCCTGCGCCCTGGCGGCCATACGCCGACGGCTACCATCCATTCGCGTGGCGCGGCTGGTGGGACTTCGGCACGGGCGCGCTGGGTGACATGGCCTGCCACACGTGCAACCTGCCGTTCATGGCGCTGAACATGCGCGACCCGACGGCCGTTGAAGCTGAATGCCCCGAGCACGACGGCGACAGCTACCCGGCGCGCTCGAAGATCAAATTCGATTTCCCGGCGCTCAATGGCCGACCGGCGTTCACCGCGTATTGGTACGACGGCGGCAACGTGCCCCCTTCGGAGCTGTTCAAGGACGTGAAGCTTCAGGTCGAGGTCGATGGTAAAAAGACGCCGGCGCCGGCGCCGAGCGGGGTGCTGCTAGTCGGCGAGCGGGCGACGATGTACGCGGCCGGCGATTATGCCGAGCAGGGCATCGAGATTGTTGGCGGCGTCGAGCCGATGCGCGTCGAGTATCCGCGCAGCCCGGGCCATGAGAAGGAATGGTTCGACGCAATGCGCGATCCGAAGAAGCCCGCCATGTCGAATTTCCCCGACTACGCCGGGCCGCTCACCGAGACGATTCTGCTCGGCAACCTGGCCGTGTGGAAGCGTGGCCGCGTGGAATGGGACCCTGTCAATCTCAAGCCGCTCAACGACGCTTCGCTGGAGCGGATCGTTCGCAACGAATACCGCGACGGGTACGAAGTGTAACCGGTTACACTTGGGGTGGCTGGCATCGCCCCAGCAGTTCACAGAACTGGGGCGTTACCCCGCCACCCCTTCGTGTTGCCTGCTGGCAGATAAGAACTCTAGCGATCACTATCGCGGCGGCGCCTGCCGTCGCCGCGATGATCGTCGTCATCGCGCGAGCGCTCGTCGTCGTTCCGACGCGATTCGTCCGCCGGTGGCGCGTCGGGCGATGTCTCGCGAGATCCGAATTCCCCCGGCGGTCGGTTCGAGTTGCTCAGGCCGAATTGCGACGCGAGGTACAACCGCTCAAGCTGCGTCTGCATCTCGTCGGATGGGAGGCTCAATAATTGGGCGCGCTGATTGTTATCCAGATCGTTGACAAAAAACTTCTCCAATTCGTCGGGCCCCCATTTGGGCTGCATCGTTTCCATGATCCAGCGCCACAATAAAAACTGGCGGCGGCGTTGATCGCTCCGGCTGATTCTATCCCACTGCGCACGGGCTTCGGGCCCGAGCGCATCGATCAAACGATCCCGTGTTTTCTCACCGCGATCGTCGTTGCGCAGCTCCCCCATGAGGACCATCAGCGCGCGGCGCGGCTCTTCCGCGTCGTCGAATCTCCGATGGGTTTCGTCATCGCGTCGGCGCGGGTTCCCCAAAAAGCGGTCTTTGCGCTCCTGATAAATCGCCATAATCTCCGCGCGAAGTTTTTCCGCATCATCGGCCGACAGGCGGCGCGCCGCTCGTTCCCGTTCGTCGCGGACGATATCTCGAACGAGCTTCAGCCGCTCCTCGGTCGGCAACATGCGCAATTCTTCCTGATCGCCCGGCAGCTGCCGCGACAGCCAGCGCCCATAGGCAACGAGCCTATGGCGCAATAAATCGGCATCGGCCGCCTGGCTGATTTGGCGTTCAAGAGCGCGCAGGCGGTTTTGCTCCGCAGGGTTCTTTTTGAGAGCCTGGAATCGCTGCATTTGGGCTTCAAGGTTTGCCATCTTGTCGGGCGAGAGGCTTTCGACCCATTTGCGACGCGCCACGAGAGACGGTGAAGCCGCCGCCCACATGCCATGCACCTCGAGCTCGATGTCGGCGCTCGCGCCTGCAAGTGGCTCGTTCATCACCGCCGCGGGCAGAAGGCGCAAGAATTCCACATCCTCGATTTGGCTCAGGACATCGAACTGCTGAATCACGGGCAAGTCGGCCAGCAATTTGGCGTTCGAATCGGGAAGCAGCGAGCGGGCCGCGGCAAAACCGGCCAACGCGGCGAGGGCCGCGGCGCCCGCCCAGCCCCAGCGCCGGCGCCGGCGGGAGGACGCCGCCTTCGCCGATTGTTCCGATACGTCTCGCTGGGCGGCAACGCTTACCATTTCGATCGTGGTGCGGGCAAAATTGTCAGCTACCGCCGGCTTAGGCAGCGCGTCGAGCGCCTCCCAGGCCTGATCAAGCTGGTGCAATTGCCGCCGATAATCGGCGTCGGCCGCCAACCGGTCCTCGACCTTCCGGCATTCCTCCGGCGCCAGCTCGCCGTCAAGATAGGCCACGAGCTCGTCGCCTGGCCGGAGGTCGGTTTGTGGATCGGTGGGGGGCATGCAGTGGGGAGTGGGGGAACGGGGAGTGGGGAATGGGGAGCAGGTGTGATTCGGTGAGCACGTGAGCGTTTTGTTGACGACTAATCGAGTACCAATATTTCGTAATTGCGATTCAGCACGCAGTACCACGTAGTCCGTACTTAGTACTCAGTACTTAGACTTAGAACTCTGTATTTAATACCGGCTACATCTTGTCGTATTCTGCTGTTTCAACCTACTCACTTACTCACTTACTCACCTACTCACCTCACGATTTTATTCTTAACCCTCAAGTACTTGTCCATTGACCACTACGCAGGCGCCTCCGACGCCGGGTAGTGGCTGTCAGCCGTGGAGTTTGCCGCGTCGCGATCGATCTTCGCGCCGCGTTCCAAATACGGCTGGATCGTATCGCGGAGCTTCGAGCGGGCGCGCGAGAGCAGCGACTTGATCGCTTGCGGCGACATATCCATGACCTCGGCAATATCGGCGTAACTGAAGTGTTCGAACTTGGCGAGCAGCACGGCCATGCGCTGGCGTTCGTTGAGTGTTTCAATGGCTTGCTGCACGGCGGCGCAAAGCTCGGCTTTATCGAGTTGTCGCGTGGGCATCAGGCCGCTCGCCGCCACGGCCGCCGCCTCGAGCGAGTGCGAACCGGACTCCGTATCGCGCGGGTTGAGAATGACTTCGCGGCGACGCGACTTGGTACGGCGAGCGTTGGAGGCCACGTTGCCGGCAATTGTAAAAAGCCATGTGGAAAATTTCGCGCCCGGCACGTAGCGGCGCCGGGCCCGGTAGACTCGCAAAAAAACCTCCTGCGTGAGATCCTCGGCCAGCTCCCGGTCGCCCACCAAATGCGTCATAAGCGAGAGCAGCCGATTCTGATAGCGGAGCATCAATTCTTCAAACGCCTGACCGTCGTTATCGCGCACCTGCAGCATGAGCCGAACGTCGGGATCGGCCAGCGTGTACCTTTCAGCAGTCGATTCGCTAATCGACAAAGGATGTCTCAATTGGAGGTGCGACGACGGCTTGGTCCACAGCGCGGCAATGCGCACACGGCAAGGCATGCCGGCATGGCTGCCCGCTGCCTCATTTTAGCTTATACGCCGCGCGGCCAATCGGCGAGCGGAGGCCGCTGGCAGTGAAGCGAGCCGCCGGGCACCCGATCAATTTAACCCCGGCGAGGGCGGGCAGTTTCGCGTGCTGTCGCGGACGGCGCGTGGCCACGCGCTGGACTGAGGTGTTTTTTGCAATAGACGGACAAGAGTGTCCTTGTCGCCCTGGTATTGGTGTATAACCGCGTGTTGTTGCCGATAATCGGTGCGACTGCGGTCTATTGAAGCGTGCGAAGTCGTATCCCCGAAGAGATCAATCATGACGAACATTCAGCGGCTTACCGCATTCATCGTAATCGTCGCCGTTCTCGTGCTACGGGGTAATGCCGAGGAGCAAACGGCGGAGGAGGACTCGCCGACGCTGGATGAAAACGCCGCAGGCAGAGCGAATGAAAACGCCGCAGGCGGAGCGGATGTCGATCGCCAGGGCACGCCGCGTAGCGGTCGGGTGCGGTTGGACGGTTACTCGCTGGTAGATGACAGCGGGCCGTTTCTTGGTTTAGGGGCGTCTTACTTCACCGCGCTTTGGCGAGCGAAGCATGACCGGGCGCGGCTCGAGTCCGATCTCGAGTTTCTGTCGCGCCGCGGCTTCAACTATTACCGCATGCTGTCGACGGTCGGTCACAACGCCGCGTGGGATGGCTTAGAAATTGCGCCGGTGCCGTTTACCTCGCGGGACGGCAAACGAGTCGAGGCGTGGCCCGACTATTGGCAGCAGCTGCGTGAGCTCGTCGATCTGGCGTATGACCGCTACGCTCTGCGCACACAAATCACGATCTTTGCCGATGCGCAGCTAATGCCTGAGCCGGATGCCCGAGTTGAGCACATGCGGAAGCTGCTTGCCGATGTCGTGCCGGGCCGCGAGCATAAGATCATCCTGATCGAAGTGGCCAACGAGGCGTGGCAGAACGGCTTTCCGGGCGATGAAGGCGTGTCGCAGCTGCGCGAGTTCGCGAAGTATTTGAGTGAGCGGACGGAGATTCCAGTGGCAATCACGTCGAACCACGACTGGCCGGAGCTCGGCAGCTTCAAAGGATTCGAGCAGATCTATGCCGGCGGCGTGGCCGACATCGCCACATGGCATTTCAGCCGCGACCGGCGCACCGATGACGGCTGGGCGCCGGTGTATGACTGCTGGCATTTGGGCAAGCGGCCCGGCTTCCCGCCAGTGAGCAGCAACGAGCCGATTGGGCCCGGGTCCTCGGTGAACACGGAGCAGGAGCCGATTCGCCTGGTGATGGCCGCTGCATTTGCCTACTCGGCGAAGTTGCCGATGTACGTGTTCCATAGCGGCGCGGGGGTTTTCGGCCGCACGCGGTTTGAAGACATGCCGGGGATCGACCGCTTCGCGCCACTGCTGCGGCTGCTGCCGCCTGATTTGCCAAGTTGGGAGCGGAACGACGGAAAGGAGGCGCGAGCTCCTTTCACGGTATTTGCTGGTGGCGAGGCGAACCGGTACTGGCCCGAATTTGAGTCGGCGCGCGACGGCTGCGTGCGAAACACCGGCAGCCGCAAGGCGAACAAGTTTCTGTGCGTGCCAATTGGGATTCGGGCCGGTTTGCAAATCGAGGCGCGGCATCCTTTGAAGTTTACGGCTTACGACCCACTTACCGGCGAGATGAGGATGACGGCGAACATGCGGCGCGGCGCGCGGGTAAAACTGCCGGCGGCGCCTGGGGCGCTCGTGATCCTTGGAGAAATTCTTCCCGACGGATGAGATTGGAACTTGCCCCAATTCACTCGTCGCTGAGGCGACGACCCCGTCGCCATTGCTAATTACAGCAGGCTATCGAGCAGTAGGCGCA
>DASXWB010000046.1:0-2793 GCA_036503915.1 Lacipirellulaceae bacterium
GCGGGTGGAAAGCACCCGCCCTACGACTTCAGTTTCCAGTTCAGCGCGCCGGCCCTGGCTTTGACTCTATCGACGGCGGCGGCAGGCGGTGCTTCATCTCGCGCATCTGCACTTCGAGGATCTGCTGAAGGCCGTTCTCGAGGCCGATCTCCGCCGCGGCCGCGGTGATCTTCTTGACGTTCTCAGGCGAGATGTCACACACGATGTTGGCCAGCACCAGCTCATCGCGTTCACCCGCAACAATGAAGATGCCTCGCACCGTGCCATTGCCGCGCAGCACCGAGACGCGCACGTTGGCGTCATCGTCGCGCACGCGCACGACATTCTCCCAATCGCCTTCGCGGAGCTGAGCGTCGAACTTCGAGGCGATCTCCTCGGCGGGCATTTCGCCGTAAACGCGCACGCGAACTTCACGCACCACGTTGCTGGCCAGCTCGATGAGCTGCCGGGCGGCCGCGAGCTGTTCGGCCGCCATCCGCGTGCCTTCGCCGCCGTTCCGCTCGGCCGATTGACGCAGCGACTCGGCCACGCCAGCCACGGCCGCGTCGCCGATGCCGAACAGGTCGTTGAACATCCCTTGGCTCAGGTCGACTTCGACGGTGGCGGGCGGCAAGTCGGCGGCCTCGAAATCGATCCTCCCGCTGGCGTCAGCCCGCTCGGCGGCGGCTTCTTGAGCCTGCGCCGCCGTTATCACGTAAAACACGACGGCCACAAACGCGCCGGCGCTGCCCGCACGCCGGGCCATGAAACAACGAACTCGGGACATAGGATCCTCCTTTAAAGACAGGTCTGGAAGAGGGCAGGGCACGCACACAGCCCCGGCCGGCTAGCACGGTATTCGCCCGTCGCCGGCCGATCTTGGCAGGGATCCGTGATGAATCCGGATGGCTGGGGGAACGCCCCTCCATGATTCCGCTGGGGCGATGCCCCAGCCACCCCCGGAGCCGATCTTGGCAGATACCCGCCGAGATTGGCTACGGCGGTGAGGCATGAGTCTGATGACTCATGGTTCTAGATTGGCACGTGTCTATTGACTCGTCCTGTCCCGACTCGAAGAGCGAAACCACACCGGCGACAAGGTAAACACCTCCGATGTGCCGGGCTCCTTTACGTCCGCAGTCGCATTCGAAAAAAACTATAGAAACGGGCCATACGTTCCCCAAAGCGTTTCGTTTCTCATGAGGTCGGCTACTTTTTGGCGCCACTGTTAAGTTCCACTGGCGATTCCTAAGAATCGCTATTCGCTCCTTGCCATCGTGATTTCATAGTTAAGCGGCACTTCGCGAAATGTGGGTCCCGATAATCTTGCCGCGCCCTCGTCGAGCTTGTATTCGAATGGCAGGCCGGTCACCGGGTCGTCGGGAATCGGCACTTCGATAATGTCACTGAGCTGCTTCGGCAACTGGCCGTCGTGCGCGCCGGCGTACAGGCGCAGCGCCTCGATGACGCGCAGCGTCGCGATCTGGCGATCGTTGCGCTCAATGGCCATTCGCGTTACCTTGACGGCACCCAAGGTGTGCCGAGCAAGCGGAACGATTTCACGCATCTGCGCGTCGTCGCGCTGGGAATCAGCAATCGTCTTCTCGATGCCGACAATCGCGTCCGGATACGGCAGCGTATAGTACTTCGTGGCGGCGTCGAACAAGCGGTGATAGGCGGCCCGCGTGTACAGCAGGGCCACCTGGTGCGTCGGCATCGCCTCGATCTGTGCGGCCGGCATCCCGCCATCGATGAGCGCGCGCTTGGCCACGGGGAGCATCTTCTCACAAATGTCATCCAACTCGGCCCGCGATTTCGCTTGCTCAGCTAGACTGTCGCTGCGCCGATCAACGGACATCTGTTTCATTGCATCACTGGCGAAGCGATGAAACACCTCCCGCCACTCGTCCGGCGTGCGCTGTACCGTTTCAACGTCTTTAAGCTCGGGAAACGAATGCTCGAGTCCCTGTGACTCCACGTCGAGCGCGTCGTTCATTTCAATTAGCGGACGGGGCAGCATCGTCAGTGCCCAGTACAGGTTGGGCGCGCCCGGCTGTTGCACGTAGTCCAGTATCTGCCGAGTGATGATCTCGCAACAAGCAATTCCTACCAGACCATTGACTAGCGTTTCGCCCTCGGCCACGTGCCCTCCCAAAGCAAAACCGGATTGAAAAGTTTCCACAGCAGCGTCGAAATCGCCATGCGCGACTTCGTAGCGGGATTGGGCACCCAGAATTCGCGCAAATTCGCGAATCTGCTGAACTTCCGGTAGAAGCATCCCGTAATATGGTCCATCGCCGATTGGCAACTGCCAATCGCAATCGCGACAATGCGTTCCGCGACGAATGTCGGCCTGGATATGAGCCTCGGGTCCGCCGGCCGGAACATGAAATCCTTCGCGCCGAAGCAAATCGAGCGGCATCTCCAGAATCGCCTCAATCCGCTCGAGGTGCTCGCGATTGCCGAAGAATACCCGCTCCTCCGCCGTCACCTTGCCATAATGGACTGCGGCGTTGCCGGGCTTTTGATCCAACCTTTCCGGTAGCAGCCGATACTTCAGGGCGGGTGTCGGCTCGGCGGCTGGATGAAGGGTTATCTTCACTGGCGACGCTGATTCAGCGCTGTGCAGCGAACGCGCGGCAACGAACTGCCCAATGCATAGCGCATACAACGCGGCTGTTAATAGCATTCGCTTCATGAAGTGATTCCTTGGTTCATTCGTATGTCGATGTCGGACGAATCGGATGACCGCGGACGCGTGGCCTCCGCACTGTCGATGATCTCGCGCCAAGCGGCCGGCGTCAGCGGGACGCC
>DASXWB010000047.1:0-5227 GCA_036503915.1 Lacipirellulaceae bacterium
CATCTCCCTCGTCCACGCATCCTGCATCCGTATCCGGAGCAACGATATCGCGCCCGACTCAAGGTAAGAGCCGTATGAGGTAACACTTCACGTACGGATCCGTGCGGGGGGCCGCCGGCAACGGCGGTCCCTACCGCGATAGCGTTTCTTACATCTTCGATCTTACATCTCACATCTGCAGATTGTTATCCCAGCACATCGGCAAACGCCGCTTTCAGCGCTGCAAGGCCCATTTCGCCTTTATCGCCCGCCACTACCACGTTCGTGCGCACCTCGCTCGTGCTCACCATTTCCACGTTGATGTGAGCCTCGGTCAGCGCTTTGAACATCCGCAGGCCCACGCCCGTATGGCTACGGATGCCGATGCCCTTGACGGTGAGGATTGCGACGGCGGGCACCTCTTTCACTTCGCCGCCAAGTTCGCCGGAGAGCGACTTGAGCACCTTGCGCGTATGATCCAATTCGCGCCGCGGCACGGTGAAGCTGATGTCTGCCAGGCCATCGCGGCCGATGCTCTGCACGATTGTGTCGACGAGGATATTCTCCGACGCAATCGCCTCAAAGAGGCGGGCGGAAATGCCGGGCCGGTCAGGCACGTCGAAAATTGTCATCTGGGCCTGCGATTCGTCGAGCGACACGCTTTCGATCGCCAAGTCCTCCATGCGCTGCAGCCGGCGAACGATATCCACTGCGGCGGCCTTCGCGCCCGCTGATGCGGGCTCGCCGAAGCTGGTTCGATCCCGCGGCGGTTTTTCCAGCTCGAATTCCGCGTGCACGGCACGAAGCGCAGCCAGCGCCTGGTCGCGCTTCACGAGCACGGAGATTTTGATCTCGCTGGTGGTGATGGCCTCGATGTTGATGCCCGCATCGGAGAGCGCGCGAAACATCCGGTCGGCCACGCCGGTCTGTGTCGCCATGCCCAGGCCCACGATCGATACCTTCGAGACGCTCGCATCGTGAAGCACGGCCTCGGCTTTCAATTCGCTGGCCGCCTGCCGAACCGCGGAGAGTGCTTTATTGAGATCGTCCTCCAGCACCGTGAAGGAGATATCGGCGGACCCGTCGGCGCCGGCGTTTTGCACGATCATATCGACCGCCACGTTGACGCCCGCCAGCTTCGAAAAAATGGCGTGGCTCGTGCCCGGTTGATCGGGCACGCCGGCGACCGTGATTTGGGCCTCGTTCTTGGTGAGCGCCGCGCCGCTCACGGCCCGGTCGGCCGACTCGCTCGCGGCGCCGATCACGGTGCCCGGCTCGTCGCTGAAGCTGGCGCTGTTCTTGACGTGGATCGGCACATTGAACTTTTTGCCGAATTCGATCGAGCGGCTGTGCATCACGCCCGCGCCCAGGCTGGCCAGTTCTAGAATTTCATCATGGCTGACGCGGCTCATCTTGCGAGCCTCGGCCACGAGCCGCGGATCGGTCGTAAACACGCCGTCGACGTCGGTGTAGATTTCGCAGGCATCGGCGTTGAGCACGGCGGCCAGGGCAACAGCCGTGGTGTCGCTGCCGCCGCGGCCCAGCGTCGTGATGTTGAAGTCCTCGTCGATGCCCTGGAAGCCCGCGGCGATCACTATCTTGCCGTCATCCAGGAGCTTTCGCATGCGGTCGGTCGAAATCGACTGGATGCGAGCCTTGGTGTGCGAGCTATCGGTGCGGATGCCGATCTGAGCGCCCGTGAGGCTCACGGCTTCGGCGCCGAGCGAATGAATCGCCATTGCCATCAGCGCGACGCTCACCTGCTCGCCGGTCGAAAGGAGCATGTCCATCTCACGAGCCGACGGGTTATCGCTCACCTGCTTGGCGAGGTCCACCAGCAAATCCGTCTGATGGCCCATCGCGCTGACGACCATCACGACCTGCTTGCCTTCCTGTTGCGCGCGGATGGCCCGCCGCGCCGCGGCACGTATCTTTTCCGCATTGGCGACGCTGGTGCCGCCGAATTTTTGAACAATCAGTGGCATAGTCTCACATCCAGGTTAATTTGAACCGCCAAGACGCCAAGGACGCCAAGATGGCTGGAGATTTTCATATACAATACTTTTGATTCCGGACTTTGAAGTACGACGACATGGAAGATAACGACTCGGGCCATTCAAGTATGCTGTGGCAAGTCTTCTTCCTGGCGTCCTCCGCGACTTGGCGGTTCATTTTTTCCCGATGAACCAGGGCATCAATCTCCAGCCTTCATCAAAGGCCAGCCGGGAGCGGGCCGCGTTCGTATCGCCGTAACTTGTGAAATCGTCGGGCGCGATGCCTGTGCCGGCCATCGCTACCGGTACGTTGCCGTGCGTGTGAACCTTGGTGCGCAGGAACGTCGGGTGGTCGGGCGAAATCATGATCCGCCATTCGTCGTACGAACGCAGCGAGTCGAGCAGCGGGCCGACGATGTGCCGGTCGATCTGCTCGATCGCTTTCACTTTTTCGTTGCAGCGGCCCTCGTGCGATGCTTCATCCGGAGCTTCGACATGGACACACACGATATCGTACGATTTCAGGGCCTCGATGGCAGCGCGGCCTTTGGCGGCATAGTCCGTATCCAGATAGCCCGTCACGCCTTTTACTTCAATACGATCCCAACCGACAAGGGCCGCGATGCCGCGTAACAAATCGACGGCGGTAATCATTGCGCCGCGCGGACCGTAGGCCTCGACGAATGGCCGCAGCCGCGGCGCTTGGCCCAACCCCCAGAGCCACACATTCGTTGCGGGCCGCTTGCCCGATCGCTGCCTATGCTGATTCACTGGATGGTCGCGAAACACGCCAATGCTGGCGGACATTAAGTCGCAGAGCACATCGCTGCCTGGGCCGCGAGGATGCTCTTCGAGCACCGATTGATCGGTGATGTCGTGCGGCGCGCGAGTTCGCGTGTCGCTCGTGAACGGCGCCGGCAGTTTTTCGCCGCGCCAGATTAAGAGATTGCGATAACTTACGCCAGGAACGAATTCGATCGCACCGCGATAACGCGGCTCAGTGGCGATCCGTTCCTGCACCGTGGCCAGCAGCTGTGCCGCGTCCGGTGTGCCGATGTGGTCAGCCGTAAAGTCGCGCATCACCTGGTCTTCAATCGTGACCAAATTGCAGCGCACGGCCCAATCCTTGGGGCCAAGTTGAATCCCTTGCGCCGCGGCCTCCATCGGCGCCCGGCCTGTGAAGTTCTCGAACGGGTTGTAGCCGAGCAGGCTGAGGTTGCCGATTTCCGACCCAGCCGGCAATTCGCGCGGCGTATGGCATGCCCGCGCTACAACGCCCATTGTGGCGACGAGGTCCATATGCGGCGTGTGGGCTGCCTCGAGCGGCGTGCGATTGCCTAGCGCCTCCTGCGGCTCGTCGGCGGCGCCATCGGGAGTTACGATTGCATACTTCATCGGCAATGGATTCGGCCTGGCGGCCGACGCTAAATCGATTAATCGCGGACCCAAAGTCGAACCGTCTTTCCTCGCACGCATGCCAATTTGTTGATCTCGCCGCACGCTTTGCGCGTCGCCCCTTCGGTCGCGGTATGCGTCATGATTACCAGCGGCACGATGTTATCCTCTTTGGAAACCTCCTGTTGCAAGACGCTGGAAATCGAAATGTTGTGCTGGCCCAAGACGTTCGCGACCTGAGCGAGGACGCCAGGATGGTCCTCGGCATTCACGCGCAGATAAAACCGGCCGTCGGCCTTGGCGTGTTCGCGCGGTGTGACTCGGGCCTTGCGATTCGACCATAGCTCCAGCGTGCGGAACGTGATCGCCGTGCGTCCCACCGCGGTATCGATCATATCCGCCACGACGGCCGAAGCGGTCGGCATCTGCCCCGCGCCCTGGCCGTAAAAGATCAGCTCGCCGACTGCGTCGCCTACGACGCGAATCGCGTTGAACGGCCCGCTCACGTCCGAAAGCGGCCGGCCTCGCTTTACCAATGTCGGCGAAACGTGCAGCTCCAGCGTGTCGCCGTCCAGCTCCGCAACGGCCAGCAATTTGATGCGGTAGCCGATCTCCTGCGCAAACCGCACGTCGCTCACGTCAAGCTGCTCGATCCCCATGCGCGGAATGTCCTTCCAGTGCACACGTGCGCCGAATGCCAAATGGGCCAGGATCGCGAGCTTCTGGGCCGCGTCGCTGCCGTCGACATCGAGTGTGGGATCGGCCTCGGCGTAGCCCAGCCGCTGCGCCTCCTTGAGAGCGTCGTTATACGCTACGCTCTCCTCATGCATCTTGCTAAGGATGAAGTTCGTCGTTCCGTTGAGTATGCCGTCGAGCGAGACGATCTGGTTTGCAGACAAGCACTGGCTGATGTTGGCGATGATCGGTATGCCGCCGGCGACCGAGGCCTCGAAAGCAATCGACCGGCCCAGCTCCCGGGCCCGGTCGAAAAGCTCCGGACCATGCTCGGCCAAGAGCGCCTTGTTTGCGGTGACGACATCTTTGCCGGTTTCCAACAGCCGAAGCATGATGGTGCGCTCCGGCTCCAGCCCGCCGATCGTTTGCGCCACAACCCTGATCTCGGGATTGTTGATCACTTCATCGACGTTGTCCGTGAGCACACCCTTGGGCAGCTCGAGCCGGCGGGCCTTCTTGATGTCGCGCACCACCGCCTTTTCCAGCCACAAGGTGCGGCCGGCGTGGCGCGCAGTACGATCGCCATGGTCCAGGAGCAGCTTCGCCACACCCTGGCCTACGGTGCCCATGCCGATGATTGCGACCTTAGTTTTTTCCATCGAGGGTTAATCCAATGCTCGGCGCAGCAGTTCGATTGCATATGGAATAGTCGCTTAGGCGACCTGTCCGTACGATCTGAGCTTGGACGCCACGACAACAAACAAAGCCCAAAAATTATAGGTCAAGTTTGATGCCGAGTTCCTTGAGCTGCTTGGGCTCGACCGTTCCCGGTGCGCCCGTCATGAGGTCGCTTGCGCGCTGGGTTTTCGGGAAGGCGATCGTATCGCGGATGTTGTCCAGGCCGCCAAAAAGCATTACAAATCGGTCCATTCCCAGGGCAATGCCGCCGTGAGGCGGGGCACCGTACCGCAGTGCGCGCAGCAGGAAGCCAAACCGTTCTTCGGCCGCTTTCTCGTCGATTCCCAACAGCGAAAACACCTTCTGCTGAATCGCCGGGTCATGTATCCGGATCGTGCCTCCGCCCGCCTCGTAGCCGTTGATCACCAGGTCATAAGCCTTGGCCCGGCACTTGCCCGGGTCCGACTCCAGCAGCCCAAAATCCTGATTGCGCGGCGACGTGAATG
>DASXWB010000048.1:0-4605 GCA_036503915.1 Lacipirellulaceae bacterium
TCGCCCTTGGGCACGATCGAGCGGTAGCTGATCGGGTAGGGCTTGAAGCCGTGCACCTGCACGTCGCCTTCATTCTCCGCGCGGCCGTCCGGCGTGACATATCGCTGGCAGTTGTGGCTGTCCATGCCGTACGCGCCCATCCCCACGGAATCGCGGGCGACCTGCGAGCCGCGGCAGTTGCGCTCGGTCATCACATAGGGCCCGATCATGCGGCGGGCCTCGCGCACATAGAGCTGCGTCGGCCAGTTGTCATTCTCAACAAATTCGTCGGCCGCGAGGCCCAGCCGCTGAAACTCATCGCGCACCTTTTTCGGCACGCGCTCATGATTGGCGAGCGTCCACATCAGCCCCTGCTGATACGACACGTGATCGGCAATGATCGCCTCGCGCGTTTTGTAATCGGCGTCCGGGTAGTCGTAGTTGCCGCCGATGTAATCCGTCGAGAACGCGTGGTTGTTGTTCGTATCGGTCTTGCGATTCGGCATCCACACCGGGTTCCAAGGCGAGCGTGTATCCCCGGCCTCGAAGTTGCGCAATAGAAGCTCGTAGCGCGTCTCGTCGTAGTCGGCCGGCTTGGGCCAGGGGCGGCGGTTCGCAGCAACGTCGGTCGTGCATAGCCGGTAGCAGTAGGCCTGCACGCAGCGGTCGCCTGAGCCGTCCGGCGGCAATTCTCTTACTTGAATGCCCCACAGCAAACCGGAAGACGGGTCGCCCGGCTTCACGAATGGATCGACCCGATGCGTGAAGCGATGGTTCTTGACGTTCAGCTTCGGCTGCACGCCGCCCAGCGTCTCGCCGTAAATCTCGTTCGCCTCGCGGCCGACGTGATAGTCCACGCCGGCGGCCGCCATTAGATCGCCTTCATAAGTCGCGTCAATGAACAGACCGGCGGCAAATGCACGGCCGGATTCCGTCGTGATTGACACAATGCGCGAGCCGTTTTTCTTCACCCCACGCGCCCGGTCGAGCCGCTCGTTCATGATCGGCTCGATCCCCGCCTCCGCCAGCATCTCGCGATAAACTTGCGTAGCCACGTGCGGCTCGAATGTCCACATCGTGTCGTCCTCTGAGTTGTAGCGCGGGTTGCGAGCATTGTACTTGTCGCGCGACTCGTGCACCCAGGCCTCGTCGTTTTCGTAATACTTGCGAATGCGTCGATAAAAGTCGCGGGCCAGCCCGCCTATAACTTGCTTGTTACCAATGTCGGTCGCACCGAGGCCGCCCGTGGTGAGGCCGCCCAAGTGGCTCGAAGGCTCGATCAGTGCAACGCTCTTTCCCATCTGCTTTGCCTGAACTGCCGCGGCGATGCCGGCCGACGTGCCGCCATAGACGACGATATCGACCGTGCGTTCGCGCGCTGCGCTGGTGGCTGCTTCCATATCCCGCTTGACGGTCGCTAGAGCCACAGGTGAACCGCCACGCCGCTTACTGTCGTCGGCTGCTTCCATGAACGCAAACATCTCAATCGTTTCTTGGCGGCTGACCGGCTCTTTGCGCGTAATGAAAAAAGTGCAAATCTTCTCAACGAGTGGGCCGTAGCCAGAGAAGCCCGCGCGGTGGGCAACGGATTTGGTGCCAAACAGCGTTGCGGCGTACGCCCCTCCATGTTTCAAGCCGCGATGCGTGCCGATGCGGCCGTCGCTCCACTTGCCCGTGACGACCGTTGAAGACTCCGTATCGGTGCGCGTCAGTGTTTCGCAGCCTGGGCCGAGGATCGTATACAGCGATTCGACGCCGTGCACGCCGTACCAGAACAAGTCGGGGTGGCTCGGCTCGATGTGCATTGGGCTCACCGTTTCGCAGCCGACGATCTCGCCCACCGATTTATCGGCGGCGAGCGCTTGCACTTCCTCACAGAATCGCAGTGCTGAGGACGTAAAGCACGGCGTCTTAGTCTCGTCGGCGTGCCGGAAAATCGCCAACACGTCGCCCAACGAGGCGGCCGCCGGCTTGTCGATGAACACCGGCATGCCGCGGGCGAGCGCGCGAAACTGCGCGAGGTGCACCCGGCCGTCGACGCTTTCCAGCAAAATGGCGTCGGACCTGTCGGCAACTACTTCGATGGATTCGACGATTTCGACGCCGCGCTCACGAAGCTCGCGGACGAAGCCCTCGATGCGGTCGCGGCTGGCCGGAAGGTCGGGGCTGCCGCCAGGAAAGGCGATCGTGACTTCGCACCTGGCCAACGCGCCCGTCGCCTTCGGATTGTTGATGGCGTCGGTGAAAGCAATCACGTGCGACGTATCGCAGCCCACGACGCCGACCCGGATGATCGGTTGCTCCTCAGCCATCCCGCGTGCCGCCATAGACACGACCCCAATACCGCACAGAAACACGCAAATGCGCCTGAACATCGTTGATTTCCGCAAAGCCCGAGTAGAAACTAGCCAGCACTGAGCGGGCCTATTATAGTTGCGTCCAGCACCGCCGTCACGCAGCATCATCTGCAGCCAAGGTTGTTCAATAACGAAGAAGCTCACGCAGAGGCGCAGAGATCGCGGAGAGGGAAAAAACTGGATCATATTCTCTGCGTCCTCAGTGCCTCCGCGTGAGATGTTTTTTTGAAAGTGCTAGAAAGTGGAATTGTTTTAGTAGCCGCGAATGTGAGAACAGCAACATGCAAATCAACTTCCGCGTTTTCCATTGTTTGATATTACTTTTTCTTTCCAGTTCCATAGTGGCCTTTGCCCAGGAGAACAACGAGCCGCCCGAGGGTTTCATGGCGCTGTTCAACGGCCGGGATTTCGACGACTGGACAGGCGGTGCGACCCGCGATCCGCGCGAGGTCGAGGCGCTTCCGCCGGCCGAACGCGCGGAGCACGACGCCCAGATGAAGCGCAGCCTCAAGCGGCATTGGCGCGTGGAAGACGGTATGCTCGTGAGCGACGGCAACGAGCCCTACCTGGCCACGACGCAGAAGTTCGGCGATTTTGAGCTGTGGGTCGACTGGCTGATCGGGCCCAAGGGCGACAGCGGTATTTACCTGCGCGGCGTGCCCCAGGTGCAGATCTGGGATCCCACCGACGAAGATGCCCATCGCAACGGCGCCGACAAAGGCTCCGGCGCGCTATGGAACAATCAGAAGCACGAGCGGTTTCCGCCCGAAGTCGCCGACCGGCCGCCTGGCGAGTGGAACCGAATGTTCATCCGCATGGTGGGGCCGTACGTATCGGTGCGGCTGAACGACAAGCAAGTCGTCGACAACGTCGTCATGGAGAATTACTACGACCGGGCAATTCCCGTCTTCATGCGCGGGCCGATCTACTTGCAAACGCACGGCGCCGAAACCCGCTTTCGCAACGTGTTCGTGCGCGAGATCCCCTATGAAGAATCAGTCCGCGCGCTGGCTGAGATTCGCGGCGGCGAAGAGGGTTTTGAGCCGCTGTTCAACGGCGAGGACCTTAGCGGCTGGACCGGCGCGGTGGACAATTATGAAGTCGCGGACGGCACGCTGCGCTGCAAGGCGGGCAAGGGCGGCAACCTTGTCACGAACGAGGAATTCGACAACTTCGTTCTGCGGTTCGAATTCAACCTGCCGCCCGGCGGCAACAACGGCCTTGTAATCCGCGCAGCGGACGCGGAAGGCGACCTCGCCTACAAAGCAATCGAGCTCCAAATCCTCGATAACTCGGCCGCTCAATATGCCGAGTTACATGACTACCAATACCACGGCAGCCTGTACGGCTTGGCTCCGGCAACACGCGGCTACTCGCATCCGCCCGATCACTGGAACTACCAGGAAGTGGTCGTAGACGGCGACCGAATCGAAGTCCACCTCAACGGCTTCGAAATCGTCAACGTGAACGTCGCCGAGGCCCGCCAAAAGCCACTCGACGGAAAGGAGCACCCGGGCGCCTCGCGCGCGAGCGGCCGCATCGGTTTCGCCGGCCATAACGATCCCGTGGCATTCCGCAATATCCGGGTTAAGCGGATCGACGCGAATTAATGTGTGCACCAGCGTCCGCGGCTTGCCGGCCCCAGCTATTTGCCGTGACCGCTTCGTGACCCGGCGCGAACTTGACCGCCGGTTCGGCCGTATTTATTATGAAAT
The DNA here is from genome assembly GCA_036503915.1 of Lacipirellulaceae bacterium. Classification (GTDB taxonomy): domain Bacteria; phylum Planctomycetota; class Planctomycetia; order Pirellulales; family Lacipirellulaceae; genus JABDGM01. The sequence continues at coordinate 4,052 of DASXWB010000048.1, forward strand.
TGGGCTAATTGTTGGATCTTTTCAGCCCGCTGCCGTTTGCCCGATTCCGGGCGTAGGACGCACCGTCGAAAGCTGCAACCATAAGGCGCGGCCAACTCTCGCGCCGGCCAGGAACCAATCTGTGATCCTTTACATCCTCGCGGTCCTGGCCTTGGCGGCGATTGTGTTCGCCTTCTTGAGTGCGAAGACCTGGCACTGGGGTTACGTGCTGGTCGTCGTCGGCATATTTTTCTCGACGCTCGGCTACTTTATCCTCGCCGCGGAGGTACTGCGCATCAACGCCGTTCTGCGAAAACAAGTCACCCAACTCGAGAAGGACCTCACGACCGTCGAAGCACAAAACGACGCACTCGAAAACGGCAGCGACGACGCGGCGATCATCAACCAATTACGCAACGCCGAAGTTCGCATCGACGAAGACCAGGAATCGATTCCCAGCATGGCCCAGTTGGAGCATGAGCTATTACTCGCGACGCGCGAGCGCGGCCGTGTGTGGTGGAACGTCACGCCCGTGCGAATCGACGCTCAAGGCGTTCACATCGGCGTCGAACGTC
>DASXWB010000049.1:0-7475 GCA_036503915.1 Lacipirellulaceae bacterium
TAATTGTCCTGTCCATAGAATGCCAATCAATCAAGAGCTTGGCGCATCGCGCCGAGGCGATTGCAATCCAGCGCCATAGGATGCCAATCGGTCAAGACCGAGCGGACCGCATGCCATGCGCTCCTGGCAATGATGTACTGGCATCCTATGATCGATTGGCATTCTATGGAGTGGCCTTCTCGATATCTCTAAAAAGAAAGCAAGCTTAGCGGACCATGAGTTTGGCGGCCGCTTCGCGCGCGAGCATCAGATTCTCGCCCGCAATGCGAATGGATACGTTTTGCGCCGTCGGTTCATTTGCCAGCAGCGAGCCCTCGGCGCCAATTTCTATCCCCGTCTCGGTCAGATATCGCAGAAACGCGGGCGACTGGTCGATGACCCGCGCGAGGCGAAATCGCTCACCTGCCTTGCACGCCGAGAGCGGCCGGTCGGCCGCGGCCGCCATCGAGCCGTCCGCCTTTGGGATCGGATCACCATGCGGGTCGGTTGTCGGGTGGCCGAGGAAGGCGTCGATCCGATCCACCAAAGCGTCGCTCACGGCGTGCTCCATGTGCTCGGCTTCCTCGTGCACCTCGTCCCAACTGAGGTTGAGCGTCTGGCTCAAGAACTGTTCGATCAGCCGGTGCCGCCGCAGCACGCGCAGGGCCAGCGCCCGCCCGGCGGCCGTCAAGCGCACGCCCTCATACGGCGTGTAGGTCGCGAGCTTGCTCTCATCGAGCGTCTTGAGCATGCTCGTGACCGTGCCCGGCAGGACGCCCAGCGCGGCGGCAATCTGCCCGGTTGCCACTTCGGCCGCACTGGCCTTCTGGGCCAGCACGTAGATCGTCTTCACGTAGTTTTCGACCGTCAGGCTGGGCATGGGATGCTGGATGCTGGATGCTGGATGCTGCTGGACAGGAGCAGACAGCTTTAGTCAGGTTGTAGTATCCAGAATCCAGCATCGAGCATCTAGTGATTGACATGGCTCCTGCGGAAAAGAACGAATCGGCAGCTTGGCGGCATCTGTATCCGTTCGAGTCGCATTGGCACGAGCCGGGTTCCGCATTGGGCCGGATGCACTACTTGGACGAAGGGCCACTCGAATCGTTCAATGGCCGCCAGCCAGAGACGCTACTTTTCGTGCACGGCAACCCGACGTGGTCTTTTCACTGGCGGCGGCTCATCCTGGCGCTGCGCGATCGCTATCGCTGCGTCGCGCCGGACCATATTGGTTGCGGCCTGAGTGACAAGCCGCAGCGATACTTGACGCTTGATGATCACATTGAGAACCTGGGCCAGCTGATAGAGTCCCTGCAGCTCGGTCGTGTGGCACTCGTGGCGCAGGATTGGGGCGGTGCGATTGGCCTTGGCGCCATGTTACGAATGCGGCAGCGACTGGAGCGGATCGTGCTTTTCAACACGGGGGCGTTTCCACCGCAATACATTCCCTGGCAAATTCGAGCCTGTCGCATCCCGGTGATCGGACGAATCGCCGTGCAGGGAGCGAACGCGTTTAGCCGCGCTGCGCTGCGAATGACACTCGCGCGACAGTCGCGACTCGCCCCGGACGTTGAAGCGGGTTACCTGGCGCCCTACAACTCGTGGGCGAACCGGCGCGCGGTGTACGGTTTCGTGAAGGACATCCCGAATCCACGGGAGCCACTTTTTCCAGACCTCGTCATCGATCCCTTTCCAGAGGATTCGACCTGGGGCAGGCTCGCGGTGATTGAGCAAGGGCTGCACTCACTTGCCGATCGCCCCAGTTGCTTGATCTGGGGCATGCGCGATTGGTGCTTTCGGCCGGACTGCCTGGAACGCTTTCTGGAAGCCTGGCCGCAGGCCGAAGTGCATCGCCTGCCGGATGTCGGGCATTGGGTGCTCGAAGACGCGCCAGAAGAGTCGCTGGCGATCATGGAGCGGTTTCTTGAATCAGGTGCCAGGTGTCAGGTGTCAGGTGTCAGCACCCGAAACCCGACACCCGACACCTGACACCCATTCCCCAGAACGCTTAACTGTTTGGATTCGAGACAATGTTTGCCACGCCACTGACTTCGCTTTCTCGCGGCGCCGCGGCCACGCTCGCTTGCCTTTACGAAGCCACGGCGGCCAAACCGGGCAACGTGCACCCGGGCGCGTGTTTCGAGGACCTTTCGTATGCGGATTTTGTGGCATCGGCCGTTGTGATTGGGCCGGTTTTCGATCGGTCGCACGAAATGGGTGTGGGCCAAACTGTGCTGGATGCCGTGCGAGTCACGCGCGCCGCCGTTGGCACCAACACAAACCTCGGTACGCTCTTGCTTCTGGCTCCGTTGTCAGCAGTGCCGGCCGGACAGTCATTATCTAAAGGGATTGGAGCCGTGTTGGCAGGCCTCACCGCCGACGACACGAAGCATGTCTACGAGGCAATTCGACTCTCGCAGGCGGGAGGTTTGGGCCGCACTGAACGAGCTGATGTTTTTTCCGATCCGCCGCCGGACGTGAGCCTCGTGGAAGCGATGCGATTCGCAGCGGGGCGCGACTCGGTGGCCCGGCAATATACGAACGGCTTCGCCGATATCTTCGAAGGCACGGCCGAGTGGATCGCCGAAGCCTTGGCTCGCGAGATGCCGCTCGGCGAGGCGATCGTGCGGGCTCACATTCGGCAGATGGCCCAATGCGCTGACAGCTTAATCGGGCGCAAATGCGGGCCGCAGATCGCTGCGGAAGCAACGCGCCGCGCCGCGGCAGTGCTCGCGTTGGAAAAACAGGGCCAATCTGCCTTCCGCGAAGCACGCAACGATTTCGATCGTTGGCTGCGCGCCGACGGCCACCGGCGCAACCCGGGCACAACGGCCGACCTCGTTGCGGCCTGCCTGTTTGTGCTGCTGCGCGAAGGGCGGTTACACTGGAAGGCATGGTAGGGTGTGACTTCGCGATTGTGGGTGGCATGCCTTCGCCGCGAGCGGCGTAGGCATGACGGCGCGCACCTTTACATGCTCACGCCGCTGCGCCGCGAGAGAATGCCACCCTCGGCTTTGCGGCAAGTAACTCGCTGCGCACATGCCTGAATCCTATCACGTCCGCATCGACAAAGCCGAGCACGTTTTCAGCGCGGCTCATTTCATAACGTTCGGACCCGCTTGCGAACGACTGCATGGGCACAACTACCGAGTCGCCGCGGAGTTTCGCGGCCCGTTGGATGAAAATCACCTGGTGATCGATTTCCTGCTCGTTCGCGCGAAGCTGCGCGAGATTGTCGCGCAGCTAGATCATTACGTCTTGCTGCCGACTCAGCACCCGCAGTTGAAAGTGGAAGATAACGGGCGCGAGGTGGTCGCCACCCTGGGCGAGCGGCGCTGGATCTTTCCCAGCGGCGATTGCCGGCTACTGCCGATGCCCAACACGACAGCCGAAATGTTAGCCGCGCATATCGGGTGCCAGCTCATCGCGGCACTGGGAGAGCATGGCGCCACTCTGGAATACGCTACTCTCGAACATGTCCGCATCGAAGTCGACGAATGCGACGGCCAAATCGCTGTTTGGGAGCGGCAAAACACATAGCCGGGTCATCTCGGTCCGGCGCAGCTTGTGAGCACATAGGATTAAAATCCCGGCCAAGATGGCCGGGCTTTGTGCAGCAGTCAGCTCACATTCTTCGTAACCGGCAACTTCTGCTTAAGTTGCCAGTCTTCAATGCCGATCTACCGACCGGGCAAATCCTGCGCGCTTCGCGCAGCGCCGCCATCTTTGTCTCTCGCTTCGCTAGCACTCGCTGGGGCGCCATGTCCGACATTCACAATGCGGCCGTTCTGCTCATGTCGCTTCCTGAGGAGGAGGCCAGCCAGCTGCTTGCGAAGCTGGATGCCAAGCAAGTGGAGCAAGTGTCGATTGAAATCGCTCGCACGCGCGCGGTGACTGCCGAGGAGCAGGAACGTGTCGTCAAGGATTTCACGGCCGCAAGCCCGTCGTTCGGATTGCGCGGCGGCGGGCTGGAGCTGGCTAAAACGCTGATCCAGAAAGCACTCGGCCCCAACGCCGCGTCTGCCCTGCTTAATATCCGTCAATCGATCGAGGCCACGCCTTTTGGATTCCTGCGGCAAGTCGATAGCCAGAACCTGCTCACGTACATCATCGACGAGCACCCGCAAACGATTGCGCTCATCATATCGCATTTGCCGCCGAATTACGGGGCCGAAATCCTGGCGGGCCTGCCCGAACCACGCCGCCTGGCGGTCGTGCGGCGCATCGCGACGATGGGGCGCACCAACCCGGAGATCATCCGCGAGGTGGAGAAGGGTTTGGAGCGCCGCATGGCGAGTGTGATGACCCAGAGCTTCGAGCATGCCGGCGGCGTGGAAGCCGTGGCTGAGATGCTCAATGTTTCGGACCGCGCGACGGAGCGCTCGCTCATGGACAGCCTGGCGCAAGAAGACGCGGCCTTGGTCGAGGAAATCCGCCGCCTGATGTTCGTGTTCGAGGATATCGCCCGCTTCTCCGACAAGGACATCCAGACGGTCCTGAAGAACGTCGAAACCGGCCAGTGGGCCATGGCCCTCAAAGGCGCAAGCGACACGCTCAAGGAGAAGGTGCTCAAGAACATGTCCGAGCGTGCCGCCGACACGCTGCGCGAGGAAATGGAATACCTGGGCCCGGCAAAGCGCTCCGTCGTCGAAGCCAAGCAGCAAGAGATCGTCGACGTGATCCGCGCGCTGGAGGACCGCGGCGAAATCGATCTCAACTCCATCAACGAAGAAGAAGAGCTGGTGCAGTAGGGGCAGGGAAGGTGTCAGGTCTCAGATTATCCGAGACCCGACACCCGACACCTGACACCCGACACCTAGATTTGCTAGCATGGACCGCCACACGGTGGAGGCGTGTCCATGGCTGTTACGCCCATGATGCAGCAGTACCACGAGGCCAAGCGGGCCGCGGGCGACGCGCTACTCTTGTTTCGCATGGGCGATTTCTACGAGCTGTTTTTCGAGGATGCGCGGGCGGCCGCCCGCGTGCTGGGCCTTGCGCTCACCAGCCGCGACAAGGGCGATGATCCGGTGCCCATGGCCGGCTTCCCGTACCATCAGCTCGATTCGTACCTCGCGAAGATCATTTCGGCCGGTTACCGGGCCGCGATCTGCGAGCAGGTCGAGGACCCGAAGCTCGCCAAAGGACTCGTGAAGCGCGAGGTGACGCGCATCGTCACTCCAGGAACGCTCACGGATGACGCCTTGCTCGATCCGCAAGCGAGCAACTTTCTGGCGGCGCTGATATGCTCCGCCGCTGGAACAAACGAATCCGCCCGAGTACGGACTGGTCGCTTAAGCGACCAGTCCATCGGACTCGCATGGATCGATATTTCAACGGGCCGCTTCTTTGCGACGACAGTTTCCGTCGAACAACTTGCCGATCACCTATCGCGAATCGCTCCGGCGGAGTTGCTGGTTTGTGAAGACGGTACGCCGCTGCCCGCCGAAATCACCGGTACCACTTCGATCACGCGCCGCTCCGCATGGACCTTCGGCCACAAGGCGAGCATTGAAGCGCTAGCGAAGCAGTTCGGCACGCAATCGCTCGAAGGCTTTGGCTTTGATCAAGACGCTGCTGCCCAGGATGCGGTGGCCCTGCGCGCGGCCGGCGCGATTCTCGATTACCTCGCTGAAACGCAGAAGGCGTCGCTGGCGCACATCGATCGTTTATTGCCGTACTCGGCCGCCACGCGGCTGGCAATTGACCCGGCGACTCGGCGCAGCTTGGAGCTGACATCAACGATTCGCGACAATTCTGCGGGCGGCACCCGCCGCCGCGAAGCATCGCTCCTGGGAACGCTCGACCGCACCGTGACATGCCTTGGCGCGCGCCTTTTGGCCGATTGGCTCAGCGCGCCGCTCGTCGATGTATCGGCCATCAACGCCCGCCTCGACGCTGTCGCCGAGCTGTTTGGCGACGCGCCGTTAACCGCCCAGCTGCGCGACTCACTGAAGCAGATATACGACATTCAGCGTTTGCTCGCCCGCGTGGCCACGGGCCGCGCCAGCCCGCGGGACTTGGCATTTGTTTGCCATACGCTTTCGATACTTCCGAAAATTAAGGCGAAGCTTACCGGCCGCGCAAGTGCGCTGTTGCAGCAGATCGAGTCGCGGCTCGATCTTTGCGCCGACATCCGCGGCCCCCTCCAGCAAGCGCTCGCCGATGCCTGTCCGCTCACGGCGCGCGACGGCGGTTTGATTCGCGCTGGTTACCGCGCCGACCTCGACGAGCTGCGAGAACTGATGGCCGGCGGCAAACAGTGGATGGCCGCCTACCAGGCCGCCGAGGCCAAGCGGACTGGAATCGCCAGTATCAAGATCGGTTTCAACCAGGTGTTCGGCTACTACCTGGAAGTGACGCACACGCACCGCGAGAAAATTCCGCCCGAGTACATTCGCAAGCAGACGCTCAAAAACGCGGAGCGCTACGTCACGCCCGAGCTCAAGGAGTATGAAGAAAATGTTCTCTCGGCCGAACAAAAAGCCAAGGACCTCGAGTACGAGCTGTTCGTCGAGCTGCGTGAATTGGTCGCCAGATCCGCCGCCAGGCTGCAGGCCACTGCGGACGCGCTTGCCGAGGTGGATGTCTTGGCCGGCCTTGCCGAGCTTGCGCGCTCGCGCAACTACGTGCGGCCAACCGTGGTCGACAAGCCGGTGCTCGATATCGAAGCGGGCCGCCACCCGGTGCTGGACATTACGGAGCCGGAAGGGACGTTTGTGCCAAATGGAGTGCAGTGCTGTGCTCGGGCGATGAATGACGAAGCACGAATGACGAATGACGAATGCTGTCGGCTATCGGCTGTCGGCTATCGGCCAGAGGGTTTCGCTGACAGCCGACAGCCGGCGGCCGACAGCCCGGCTTTCGGCGCAATCCTCCTCATTACTGGCCCAAACATGGCCGGCAAAAGTACGTATATCCGCCAGGCCGCCCTGCTCGTGCTCCTGGCCCAAATGGGCAGCTTCGTGCCGGCACGGCGGGCGACAATCGGCGTGGCCGATCGCATCTTTGCCCGCGTCGGCGCGAGCGATGAGCTGTCGCGGGGCATGAGCACCTTCATGGTGGAAATGACCGAGACGGCGCGCATCCTCAACACGGCCACGCGAAGGAGCCTTGTGATTCTTGATGAGATCGGCCGTGGCACGAGCACTTATGATGGGCTGTCACTCGCCTGGAGCATCGTTGAGCATGTGCACGAGCACATTGGCTGCCGCACGCTGTTCGCCACGCATTATCACGAGCTGACTGATCTGGAAGCGCAGCTTGTCGGCGTGCGCAACTACAATGTCGCCGTGAAGGAATGGGACGACCAGGTGGTGTTCTTGCACCAAATCGTCCCAGGCGCGGCCGACAAGAGCTATGGAATCCATGTGGCCCAGCTGGCCGGCGTGCCGCGCAGCGTCAATGAGCGAGCCCGAGAAGTGCTGGCCTGGCTCGAATCGAAGCACGAGCCGGCCGACGCCAACGCTGGCGGTTCAGCTAGCAAAACATCGTCC
>DASXWB010000050.1:0-2836 GCA_036503915.1 Lacipirellulaceae bacterium
GGACAACGGCCTTTTGACCTGTTATGAGGCTCGCACCGGAGAACGCATCTATCGTGAGCGGCTTGGCAACGGATCCACCGGGTTCACGGCCTCGGCCGTGGCGGGCGACGGCAAGCTTTATTTCACCGGCGAGGATGGAAACATTTACGTCGTCAAAGCCGGGCCGGCGTTCGAGCTCATGGCCACTAACGCGATGAACGAGGTGTGCATTGCGACACCGGCCATCTCGGACGGCCGAGTTATCGTGCGAACCGAGAGCCACGTTTACGCGATCGGCGATCCGCGTCCGCGGCGGGTCAAATCGAAGCGTCGCTTGTTTTTTGGCCGGTGACGTACTGTGCAGCTGCCCGCGAAAGCATCGCACCGCGCGTTACTCCGCGCTGGTTGGCACGTTCTCGGCCCAAAAATCGAGGACGCGTACCTCTTCCAGCGTTGGTCGCAATACTTGGACTGCGGCCATATGTGCCTCATGGGCGGCATACTCGCGCAGCGCGTCTTCGGAATCGAACGTGAACATGAAGCAGTGCGTGAAACCTTGATCATGCGTTTCCGGGCTGTTGTTCTTGCCCCATTCGAAAGCGCGGATCGCGTCGATCTTAGAGGGCAAATCGGCCAGCGCTTTTTCCACGGCCTGGATGTCTTCCTCCGAAGCGTCTTGGCGGAACTTAAAGAAGGCGGCGTGCTTTAGTTGTTTCTCCGTGGTCGCCTCTTGAGGCCGGCCCCAGTAATCGATGACAAACACCTTTTCGAGATGCGGGCGAAGGACTGCTCCAAACGCCTTATGATCCGGATGCGGCAAATAAACGGCCCGGCCCTCCTCGCCGTCGAATGTGAGCAGGAAGCAATGAGTAAGGTCGCCGCTTAATTCGGGCAGGCCGATGTTTTCGCCCAGCTGCATTTCGCGGATTTCCTTGATCTTCGCAGGCAACGCCCGGAAGGCGTCGACCACGCGGTCAACGTCTTCCTTCGAGGAGGAGTCCTTGAACTTGAAGAACACGGCATGTCGCAACACTTTTTCCTCATCCTCCGTTGTGGAGCCGGTTGCTCCTTCCTGTTGCGCGGCTGATTGCCCATAGCATGCTCGCGGCACATCGTAGCACGACAACACATTGATGACGGATGCGCAAAGAAAAACCCGCACAACTGAAAAAGTCGAAACCGGCGCGTCGTTGAACATGGCTGCTCCCAATTGATACTGCCCTCGAGTTCGCTGGATGTCGCTATCGTACACCACAAATCGAGCAGTTCAAAGTATTGTGGCGTTTAAAGCGGAAGGTTAAATTCGCGCGTGCGGAGTATTGCGGCAGTTGCCGGCATTATCCAGAATAGTACGACCCCACGGCCGCTCTAGTCGTTTGCAGCCGTATCGGACAAGTTACGATTCAGGCACTGTATGAAATACGTCTTATGGATCTCGGTTGTCGCCGCTGTGGCCGTTCCAGCGCAGGCTCACGAAGAATTGGCCGCCAATGAAATGGCCGCCGCCGCAAACAATCTAATCGCGTCACTGACGTCTGAACAAAAAGCGGAGAGCGTGTACGCGATGGATGATGACCACCGCCTCGACTGGCACTTCGTTCCGAAGGAGCGCAAAGGGACGACGATCAAGGAAATGACGCCGCAGCAGCGACATCTCACGACGGCACTCCTGGCCGCAAGCCTGAGCAGCAAAGGCATGGTGAAGGCCAGCAGCATCATGAGCCTGGAGCAGGTGCTGCAGAAGATCGAAGGATCGAGCCGGCGATTTTCGCGCGATCCGGAAATGTACCACATCAGTATCTTTGGCCAGCCCGGGCCGGGGAAAACCTGGGGCTGGCGCTTCGAAGGGCATCATCTTTCGTTGAGCTTCACGATTGCGGGTGGTCAGCACATTTCGGCCACGCCTTCGATGGTGGGCAGCAATCCGGCCATCGTGCCGGACGGGCCGCACAAGGGCCTTCAGATTCTTGCCGACGAAGAGAATTTGGGTCGTGAGTTGGCAAAGTCGCTTTCCCATTCGCAGAAGGCCAAAGCGACGTTGAGCGAGAAGGCGCCGGACGACATCATTACCGGCAACCAGCGCAAGATCTCGCCGCTCGAGCCGGCGGGAATCAGTTGGGTGGACCTCGACGAGAACCAGCGGAAGCTCGTCTGGAATCTTGTAGAGACCCATGTTGAGCGCGCGCGCGGTGAGATTGCGGAGGCCGACCTCAAGAAGATCACCGAGGCCGGGCAGGAGAAAATTCATTTCGCCTGGGCCGGCGGGCTGGAGCGCGGCCAGGGACACTACTATCGCATCCAGGGTCCGACGTTCCTCGTTGAATACGACAACACGCAGCACAATGCGAACCATGTCCACTGCGTGTTCCGCGATTTCACCGAGGATTTCGGCGAGGACCTTTTGATGCGGCATTACGAGGAAGCGCACAGCGGCGGTGAGTGAGCATCGTCGTCTTGGCGGGTGCCTGGGGCATCGCCCCAGAGGCTCAGCGCCGCGCTGGGGCGTTGCCCCAGCCACCCATTGCCGCCTCGGCGCTTATTGCTCGATCGTTTCCGGCGGAAACTTGCCGAGCATCGTGTAGATGTTGATGAGCGCCTGGTTCATCATCTGCTCGCCGGCGCCGATCTCGACGGGCGCCACCGGGGCGTCGCCGCCGTAGCCGCCTTCGCTCGCCGCTTCGATTGTGGGGAAATAAAGATGGTGGCCGTTACAGTAGCCGAAGAAAAGCGTGTTCTCCACGTACGAGCGCTCCTTCAGGCGATTGGCGTGATTGCAGAAAAATTCGCCCGATCCGCCGACGAGCGCGACGTTGCGGTTCACGAGGACCGTGGTCAATATCGGCTCGATCCCGCCGCC